>WRBN01000095.1 GCA_009784515.1 Spirochaetaceae bacterium
AAATTGTTATTTTTTAAGTAATTAACTAAAGTTACGGTATCTACCAAGTGGCCACTATCGTTAAGCTCGGTAATGGCCCGGTCAATAACCTGATGGGCTTGTACATAAAAATCATCGGCATACAAAACTTGGTCGATGGTATTAAGCTGGGCGCTAACAAAATTTAACAGCAGCGCCCCAAGCACACCTTTTTCAGCATCAATATTGTGCTTCAATTAAACCTCTGCGCTTTCGTCAACTGGTTCGGCTTCGGTTACCACTACTTCTTCTACCACCACTTCAGGGGCAGGAGCTTTTTCATTATTGCTTTCTACTATTACTTTTAAAACGGCAACTTCATCGCCGTAAAGTTTAACGCGTACATTATGCGTGCCTAGTATTTTAATAATAGAATCGGTTATTTCTACCTTTTTACGCTCTATTTTAATACCTTTTTTAGCTAGTTCCTCCACAATGTGAGCATTGGTAATAGCCCCAAATAAGCGGCGTTTTTCGCCGGCGGCTACCTTAAAGGTTAGCTCTTCGGCTTCAATTTTTTCGCGGTAGCTGCGGGCCTCTTTACGTTTTTCTTCTTTGCGTTTAGCGATAGCCTCACGTTTTTTTTCTAATTCGTTCAGGCTGGCTAAACTATAAAGCGCTGCCATTTTTTTAGGTATTAAAAAGTTGCGGGCATAACCATCTTTAACTAGTTTTATATCGCCTTCTTCACCTAAATTTACTATATCTTGTTTAAGAATAATTTTCATCATTTACTCCATATTTACTAATAATTAAAGGGTTTCCCTGCTAAAAGCGCTTGGGCTGCCGGTAACCCTTAACGGCTCGTAATTACGATTCGCTCACAAAAGGCAGCAAAGCAAGCGCCCGCGCTCTTTTAATAGCGGTGGTAACGGCCCTTTGGTGTTTGGCGCAGGCGCCGGTAATACGGCCCGGTAATATTTTACCGCGTTCGGTAATATAACGCTTAAGGGTATCGGTATCTAAGTAATTTACTTCGTTACGGTTAGCGCAAAAGCGGCAAACTTTTCTTTTAAAGTACTTGGGTTTGCCGCGTCTATCTTTATCATCAGCAAATTTATCATCATGTTCAACTCTTTCGTCGGTCATTTTAAGCTCCTATAAATTTAATTACCTTTACAATTAGGTAAAGGCAGGCTTACAAAATTAAATAGTTGTAAGCTAAAAAGGTATATCATCATCAAAATCGGCGTTGCCGGCCGGCGCCGGCCGGGCCTGTTGGCTACCGCCGCTGCGTGCCGGCGGGCGTTCGTAACTCTCTTCGTTGCCGCTAGTGCGGTCGCTTTTACTGCCAAGCAACATAACGTTGTTGGCCACAATACTCACGCGGCTTTGCTGCTGGCCGTCTTTTTCCCAGCGTTCTTGCCTAAGCCGTCCTTCTATCCCCAGCTGCTGGCCTTTAGTTAAATAACTATTAAGGCTTTCGCCTTGTTTGCCCCACAGGGTAACTTCAAAAAAGCTGGCTTCGTTTACCCAGCTATCACCGTCTTTTTTAGCGCTGTTGACGGCGATAGAAAGTTTGGTAAGGGCCATACCGTTATTGGTGTATTTAAGTTCGGCATCGCGGGTTAGCCGCCCCACAAGGGTTACGTTGTTGATGTCTGCCATAGTATTATACCTCGCCGGTAGTTTTTTCTTCGGCCTTTACTTTGGGTTTGCGCGGCTTTTTCTTGCTGGGCGCTTCTAGTTTAATAATTAAATAACGTAAAAGACCGGCTTGCAGCTTTAGTTGCTCGTCCAGTTTAGTAAAGCCGTCGTTTTGAGCGCTAAAGGTAAAAAGGTGATAATGCCCTCGGTCTTCATCGTTAATAAGGTAAGCGAGTTCGCGGTTACCTCTGTCTTCGTCTTTAACAATTTGGTAGTTAAAACCGGTTAAAATTTTTTTAACAGCCTCTAAACCGGTGGGGTAGTGGTCTTCTTTAACATTAAAGACACAAGTTAATTCGTATTCGCGTGGTTTTTCCACTTGCAGTTCCTCCTTATGGACTCATACGACCAGCTTTAGCTGGTAAGGTTTAAAAAAGTTTATACTATAGCCGGTAATCTGTCAAGGCCGGCGGCCGGGTTTTTAGTGGTCTATTTTAACTTATTTTAGGGTTAACCGGTTATGATTACAATTATTTAACCAATAGTTAATGGTTAGCTAGTTGACAGCTAGCCGTTATTAGCTTTAAACTGCTAATAAAACTTAGTTAATGCTTTTTAGGGCAGCCCTCTATTTAAGGACTTAATATAATGAAAAAATTAGTAATTATTGCGGTATTATTTGTTTCTTTATTAGCTTATGCTCAATCTGGGCCCGGTGGCGGGCAAGGCGGCGGAGGCGGGCAAAATGCTAATGCCAATTTTAACCCCAACTTATCCACCGTTTTTACAGAGGCTATTACTACCCACATATTGCACCGCCGTATTAATTATGGCGGCCGTATCGAGCCCATTGTTAGCTTTCCGCAGTACAGCACCATTACCGGTATTGTTAGGCAAGTTAATGTTAGGGTAGGCGATGTAGTACAGGCGGGTACGGCTTTATATAGTATACAGCAAATTCAGCCGGGTGCCGGCTTTCAGGTGGGTTGGGTTACTTCGCTTAATGCGGGGGTAGTCGCTCAGGTAGATATAGAAGTAGGGCAAAGGCTGGTAGCCAACACGGCGGCTTTAGTGGTGGCCGATGTCAGCCAGCTTAGGCTAAGCTTTTTTATGAATGAGCGCGACCGTAACCGCACCAATGTGGGCGACCAAGTAACTATCGCCAGTTATGCCCGTATAGTGGGCGAAGAAGAAGATAGGTTATTTAATATGGTACGCAGTAACGATGAGCGTTTAGCGCGTTGGGGCCTAACCCCCGATAACACCGCAGCCTTTAGCCCCGAGCAGCTTAGTTTAACCCAGCAAGCCCAAAGGCAAATTACTTTACAGCAAACGGTGGTGCAGCAGGTTCGTCATAACTACAGCAGCTCGCTGGGGCAAATAGCTTTATTGCCCATTATCCCCGATAGCAGTACGGGCCTTTTTAGGGTGCAGGCTAACTTTAGCAGCAATGCAGCCCTTACCATCGGCCAATTTGTAGAGATAGAGCTCCAAGTAGACCGCTACGAAGGATTAGCTTTATGGCAAGGACATATCCAGCGGCGTTACGGCCAAAACCAAGTGCGTGTGGTGCGCGAAGGGCGTATAGAGTTTCAGGAAGTAATCGTCGGCGACCGCTTTGGCGAAATGGTGGCCATTTTAGGCGGCCTTGAAGAGGGGGACGAAATTATTACCGGCAGTAACCGGCGGGTAATAATTGGCGAAGAGGTAAACTCGGTAAGGAGGGGTTAAGATAATGGAAGATTTAACCTCTGTTTTATTAAAAAGGCGGGTTGCCACTTTAGTTTTTGTAGGGATCTTTTTGGTTATTGGTTTTATTGCTTTAAGCCAAGTGCCCATTGCTTTTTACCCGCGTACCAGTAAACCCACCATTACCCTAGATGTGAGCGTTACCGGCCATTCGGCCGAAGACTTGTTTGATAGTTATGCCGGTATCTTGGATAACGTTGCCCGCCAAGTAGATGCGGCGGAGCGTATCAGCGCCGAGTTTCAAGGCAACCGCATAAGGTATCGCTTTGAGTTTCCGTGGGGCTACGATGTTGACGAGGCGCGTAACCGTGTGTTTGCCGTTGCGCCGCGTTTTGATGCCGCCTTTCCTACCGATTCGGCGGCTAGTTTTGGCCGGGCTACGGTGAGCGGCGGTAACGATAACAGCGCCGGGTTTATGAGCGTGGCGTTATATTCCAGTGTGCTGGAGCATAACGAGCTGTACTATGAGGCCCGCGATATTTTAACCAGCCGTTTTAACGAAGAAGTAGGCGATGCCGACATCATTACCATCTCGCCCGTGCAAATATTAAGGGCCGATGTAACCTTTGATAACGAACTGATGCTGGCCTTAAATTTTAACCCGCAAACGGTGGTAACGGCGGTTAATAACCGCTTTAGAAACCAAGCGATGGGGAACTTTAGCCATATTGGGCGGCCGCACACCTTACGTTATGTGGCCGATGCCGACACTATCTTTCAGGTAGGTAATGTGGTGGTAGGTAACGTTGGCGGCAGCGATATACGGCTTAACGATATAGCCGAAGTTAATGTACGTTACGACTTACCCAATGCCATTTTTAGGGCTAACGGCGAGCAGGCCATTTTTATTGTAGCTGTGCCCAACCCCGATGGCAACATCAGAACCATGTCCCTCGAGATAGAAAATATTATCCAAGAAAGTTTGCAGTATTTTAGCGAAGAGGTAAGCTTTGAGATATTTGTAGACCCGGTAGAGTTTATCGATAACGCCATTTTTAGCGTGGTGCAAGCGGCTATTTTAGGCAGTATCTTAATTGTACTTATTACTTTAATCTTTTTGGGCATGCCTAAAAACAGCCTTATTGTTATTAGCGCTATTCCTATTAGTTTACTGTTTGCCTTTATTTTTATTAGGTTATTTAATGTTTCTATCAATTTAATTTCGTTATCGGGCCTTGCTATTAGTATTGGCCTTACCATCGATGCCTCGATTGTTATCATGGAGAATATCCATCGGCATAGGGTAAACAGCTTGCGCGATAACGATGGCCGCAGCATTTACACCATACTAGTGCAAAGTATTAGCGAAGTGCGGCTTAGCGTATTGGCCAGTGTGCTTACCAGCGTGTGCGTGTTTTTACCGCTGTATTTTACGGCGCCTTTAGCTAATGCCATTTTAGGCGATTTGGCTTTTACCGTTGTTTTTATGTTATTAGCCAGTTTGGTAGCCAGTTTTACGGCGGTGCCGGTTATTGCTTACTACCTGTTTAGAAGCGGCCACCGCAAACATGCCGTGCAGCCCGAGCCAAAATGGAATATTTTTACCGCTATTAGTAACGGTATGGAAAATTTCTCTAAACGTTTAATGACCAGATTAACGGCTATTTACAGCTGGTTGCTTTATAAATTGCTTAAAAATTTACCGGTACGCATTGGTTTTATTGTGGTAGCTATTGCCTTACTGGCAGCCAGCTTAATCTTTATTATGCCGCAAATCCCCAGCGAAATTATGCCTACGCCGGCCAGTAATAAAATATTTGTGCACGCCAACAATAACCAGTTGGGCAGTGAAAATGCCGGCGATTTTTTAGATGCTTTTGAGCCTATCGAAGACCAAATTTTAGCTTTAGTGGGCGATAGGCTGGTAAACCGCTTTTTTCAAACACGCGGGGCGGCGGCCGGCTCGCTGCTTATTACCATTAGCAGCAGCAACGATACTTTAGCTCTTATCGACCAGCTTAATAACGAGCTGGAGGCCGAAAATTGGAGTTTTAACATTCAGCAATGGGACCCGGCCAGTATGCCGCTGCCTTTTACGTGGGATTTTCAGATGCGTATCAGCGGCCCCGACCGTATGCAAATTCTCATTTATATGGAGCAAGTTTTCGATTTAATCCAGCGTACACGGCTGTACAGCTGGGTAAATACGGCCCCTACCACCACCGTTACCAACCAAATGGCTATGCAATTACGTACAGAGGTGGTAAACGAATTGGCTATTAGCGATGCCTTTTTAACCAATTATGCACGTATTTATTTGTCGGGCTCTACGTTAACCGTTAATGAAAGCGGCGATAACGTAACGGTAAACTTTAGGTACCCGCGTTTAAACAGCAGCGATGAAGTGCTTAATATCCAAATACCTTTTAGAGGGGTAAGCTTGCCGCTTTCTACCTTTTTTGAAGAAAGTTTTACCGAAGGTATTAGCCGTATTGATATTGCCAACCAGCAAGAAAGTTATATCGTACGTGCCCGCCTTGCGGCCGGCCTGAATAACCCGGCCGAAGTAGAACGCCGGGCCGCTATCATACGCAGTTTAATCGGCGAGCAAATTGCCCTTGACCCCGGCTACCTTATTACCTTTGAAGACGGCCGGGCGCAAATTACCGCCGCTCAAAACAGTTTAATTTATGCTTTAGGTATTAGTTTTGTTTTTATGTTTTTAATTTTAGCCATTCAATTTAATAGCTATAAAATACCGCTTATTATTGTTAGCGCCATACCTTTTGCCATTACCGGCGCTATCTTTAGCTTGTATATCGGCAGCCTTTTACCGTTTATTACTTCGTCTACTTTATCTATTAACTCGCTGCTTGGTATCATTTTACTTTGTACCACCGCCATTAACAACAGTATTATTATGGTAGATTTTTACCTTAACCAAGAGCAGATAACCGATAAAACCGAAGCCATTGTTTATGCCAGCACTCTTAGGCTTACGCCCATTTTAGTAAGTACCCTTACCACCATCTTTGGTATGTTACCGATAGCTCTTGCCTTTGGTGATGGCAGTAACGTAATACAGGCTTTAGGTATTGTGGTAAGCGGCGGGCTGGCGGTATCGG
>WRBN01000096.1 GCA_009784515.1 Spirochaetaceae bacterium
TTAATTGATTGGGCATAGTGTTTCTCCTTAGTACACAACTTTCGGAGCTATAAAACTACACTTTAAAATTAATAATTAAAAAGTAAGAATTAATCATTGGAAGATACCGGTTTTTAATTTTTAATTATTAGTTCTTAATTATTAATTTTTAGTTCTTGCTTGAGTATTTTTTTTATTGTTGTTATAGTACTTTTATGATGAACATTATCGATAGCCTACAGGCACGCGGCTTTGTTTCGCAAATTACCCATCTTAATAAACTTAAAGAGCAAGCCGCCGCCGGCCTTACCGTTTACTTAGGGATAGACCCAACCTTTACCAGCCTGCACATTGGCCACGCTACCCCCGTTTTTATGCTTAGACATTTGCACAATGCCGGCCATAAAGTTATTTTATTAATGGGCGGCGGTACCGGCCGTATCGGCGACCCATCTGGTAAAACCGAGCTGCGCAAACTGATTAGCTACGAAGAGATAGATAACAATATCACCGCCATCAAACGGCAGCTGAGTAACCTGCTTAACTTTGATGACGAGCGGGTTATCATCGCCAATAATGCCGATTGGCTGGCTAATCTTAATTACATCGATTTTTTACGTGATATTGGCAAACATTTTAGTGTCAACAAAATGCTAAGTTACGAAGCTTACAAATTAAGGCTGCAAACGGGTTTAAGTTTTATCGAATTTAATTACCAACTATTACAAAGTTACGACTACCATATTTTAAACCAAAGGCACGGGGCCAACTTGCAAATTGGCGGCGATGACCAATGGGGGAACATTACGGCAGGGATAGATTTAATCAGGCGGCTTGCCGCCGCCGAAGCGGGACAAACCGAAGAAGATACCCCGCATAAAGTTTATGGTTTAACCTGCCCGCTTATCACCCGGGCCGATGGCCAAAAAATGGGGAAAAGCGAAGCCGGGGCGATTTTTTTAGATAAAAATATCACCAGCCCTTACGATATGTACCAATATTGGCGCAACGTTGATGACCGCGATGTAGCCAAATTTTTGAAGCTGTACACTTTTTTACCGTTAGAAGAAATAACCGACCTTACCGCTGCCGGCGGAGCGGCCTTAAACCAAGCTAAAGCCCGCCTTGCCCACGAATATGTTAGCCTGATACACGGTAAAGAAGAAGCCGATAAAGCCGCCGAACAAGCCAAAAGCTTTTTTAACGGCGATGTGGCCGCTATGCCTGCCATCAATCTCCCCTTAAACGAACTTGAGGGTTTAACTTTTGATAGTTTATATGTTAAGGCCGGCTTATGCAGCAGCAAAAGCGAAGCCAAACGGTTAATTGAGCAAGGCGGAGCGGTGGTTAATGAGCAAAAAATAACCGATGTAGCTGCTTTAGTAAAAAGCTGCCTAGCCGATGAGAATAGCCTGCTGCTTAAAGCCGGCAAGAAGAAATTTGCACGAGTGGTGTTTGGGTAAAATTGAGCCGGCTTATACTTTAGGTAAGGAGAAATTAATGGCAGATATAAACCTTGAAAATAATGCTCTATCTTTTAGATACCGCTCAATTAAGCCTCTTTGCTAAATTTTCGTAAAAATCTAATAAAGTTTGCGTGTTTTTATTCACAACACCGTCTCTATCAACACCGCCTACTCTCATACGTAACTTTTTATTTTTGTTATCATCATTATAGTTAAGCCGTAACCTATAACCCGATAAATAACGCGGCCCATGCTTGGGATAAGTATAAACAGGGTTTAGCTCTAACTTAGTTATATCTCTATAAAAAATAGTTATTTGGTCATTATTAATATTTAAAGACGAACCGGTTATAACAATATGCATTTTTTTAGTGAATAAGACATCTATTAAGACAATATTGCCGATTATTATCCCAATAACAACAATGCTAGAGGTTATGCGCTCTATTTCACCAAAATTATCCAGCCACTCCCTAACAATCTCGGTTTGCAAAGCTAGCGATAAAAATAAAAAAATAACTAAAATCGCTGTGGTTATAAAAACTGCCATCAAAATTGCCGATTTACTATAGCATTTAATGGTATATTCCTGCATATTGTCTCCTGTTATTTGGCGAACAAAGCCAGCTTCTTTGTTAAATTCGTATGAAAATCTAACAATATTTTTGTATTTTCAGCCATAACTCCCTTTTTGCTAACACCGCCTACCTTTAGGCGTAACTTTTTGCTTTCACCGTAATAAATTTTCAATGTATAACCCGACACATATTTGGATTCATCTCCATAAACGGGCTTTAGCGTTAGCTTTGTTATATCACTATAAAGAATAGCTATCTTACCATTGTTAATGTTAAGTACCGAACCACCCATAATAAGGCGTATTTTTTTGCCGGTTAATTTATTTATCAACGTTGTTATAATTGTTATGGCTCCACCTAAAACCCCTAACACAACTATTTCTGCTATAAAAGTACTTCGGCTACTAAGCCACTCTCTAGCCAAATCTCCATTTAAAACCTCTATAAAACCCCAAAAAACAACTATAGTAGCAGCTACCGATAAAATTATCTTTAAAATTGTGGCTTTATTATCATGGTATTTAATAATATATTCCATAATTCCTGTTAATGATTCCCAGCCCTTAAAAGCGCCTCGATAAACATATCCAGCTCGCCGTCCATTACAGCTTGCACGTTACCGGTTTCGGCTTTGGTACGGCTATCTTTTACCATTGTGTAGGGGTTAAAAACATAACTGCGCACTTGGTTGCCCCAGCCTATCTCCTTTTTTTCGGCGCTATTGGCAGCACGTTCGTTATCCCTTTCGGCTTTGTAATAGTCATATAGGCGGCCTTTAAGCATAGCCAGCGCTACACTTTTGTTTTGGTGCTGGCTGCGCTCGTTTTGACACTGCACTACAATACCCGTTGGCAAATGGGTGATACGCACGGCGCTATCGGTTTTGTTTACCTTTTGGCCACCGGCCCCGCCGGCCCGGTAAGTATCAATGCGCAGCTCGTCGGCTTTAATATCAAGGTTAATGGTGTCATCTAAAACCGGGCTTACATAAACGGCGGCAAAGGTGGTGTGGCGGCGGGCATTGGTATCAAACGGTGAGATACGCACCATACGGTGCACCCCCGTTTCGCCCTTTAAAAGACCGTAAGCAAAACTGCCGGTTATTTGCAAGCTAACACTTTTAAAGCCGCCTTCATCGATGGCCTGTTCATCAAGAATGGTTACCGCAAAGCCCTTCTTTTCGGTGTAACGTAAATACATACGATAAAGCATACCTACCCAATCGTTGCTCTCTAGGCCGCCGGCCCCGGCATGAATGGTTAAAAAACAATCCAGCATATCGCTTTCTTCGCGCATAAGGCCGGCCGTTTCTTGGCGGGTAAAATTATCTAATAATTGGTGATATAACGCTGCAATTTCGGGGGCTAGGCTTTCATCGGCTTCGCCGCAAGCCAGCTGGTAAAGCTCGGTTAAATCGCTTAAATTTTGAACTAAAGCCAGCCATGGTTCGTATTTAGATTTAAGTTTTTTAATTTTACTAAGCTTAGCTTCGGCCTCTTCGCGTTTGTGCCAAAAGGCGGGGTTAGCGGTTTCGGCTTCTAATTCGGCCACTTCTTTTACGAGCGCAGAGTGGTCAAAGTAACCTCCGGGCTGCCGTTATTTTAGCCTCTAACTCTTTAATAGGTTGCTTTAAATTAGCCAGCATAATGGCCCTTATTATAGTTAGTTTTAGCGGTTATGGCAAGGGTTAATGTTAGGGAAACTATCCTTTTATAGATACCCAATAAAGGGATAATTCCGCCTAAAACATTTACTTGACAAACCGCACCGCATTATTTATACTTAACCAATGAAAAAAGTTGTCCTTCCCCTTGTAATACTTAGCTTTGTTAGTTGTATTGAGCTAACCACCGAAATAACTTTAAATAACAATCTACCTATGGCTTTTAGCTTTGAAATGACTATGCCCGACTTTGTCGAAGAAACTCCCTTTACTCACCACGAAGATGTTGCCGACTGGGGAACGGCCGTTAGCGCCATAACTGTGGAAAATGGCCGTACCGGCTTTCGTTATCATTTTTCGGTAAACCCGGCTGCCGTTAGCAACGAGCAAGATTACCGCCAGATGTACAGCGCTCTTTTGCAGTTACCAAAAACAGAAATTGGTCATATGGGGTTGTTCCCTTATATTTCTAACCGCATTATTATTTTTAACCTAAACGAAGTTATGACCACCGCTCAAGAAGAACTTGGCGATTTTAGCGCTACTCTTCGCGATAGGGCCGCTATGGCTATGCTTCAGCTGCTGGAGTGGCGCTTTATTTTTACCAGCGCCGATGCCACCGCCGTTGAGCGCGCTTACTACATAAACGGCTTAAATGAAGAGGTGCCGCTTAACCTTAGCCGCCTTAATGAGCAACAGGTACGCTTTAGCCTTACCTTAGCGCAGCTTTTTAGCGATGACATAAGCGAGTTACGCGTGGTGCTTGCAGACTAACTACCAGCGGGAATGCCTATTAATTAAGCGTCTATTCCCGCAGTTCGCCCTCTATTAAATCTGCTAAAGCCGTTTTACCTATATTTTTAGTAGACGAATAACTAATCGCCTGCACATTGGGCCACGCAGCTTCGGCCTCACTTATCACCTTTTTAAGGCCGGCCTTACCGCTTTGGTTAAGTTTATCTATTTTATTAAAAATAAGTATTTGCCTAAGATTACGTTTGGCCGCTAGGTTAATGGTTAGCTGGTCGTTTTCGGTTAACGGGTGGCGGCAATCCATAATTAATATTAATAATTTTAAATTTGGCCGCTCCATTAAATAACGCGTTAGCTCGGCCTGCCATTGCTGCTGTAAACTATGGCTAGCTTTAGCATAACCATAACCGGGCAAATCTACCAAACGAGCAATTAAATTTTTATCATCACAAAGGTTAAAGAGGTTCATTTCACGGGTTTTACCGGGCACCCCGCTAGCTTTAGCTAAGCCGTGCTGCCGGCATAAATTGTTAATTAAACTAGATTTACCGGCATTACTGCGGCCGGCGAAAGCCACTTCGGGCAATTCATCGGCAGGTAATTGATGGTAAAAAGGACAGCTTTGGCTAAAGCGAACTTGGTCAAAATTAAGCATAAACTACTTTAACCTGTTTTACGGCTTTTGGCTAGGCTATGTTCCGTTTATCCGGCTTAAATTTTACCGTTTTGCTCTCTTTTTTATTTGACAGCCGCTCAAAGCCGTGCTATAATTAAGCTATATAAAATAAATGGAGGGCTTTTTATGGCTCAGGTTAAGTTGTTAGACATCACCAAAATTTATGATGGTGGCGTTAAAGCGGTTGATAGTATCAATATAGCTATTAAAGATGAAGAATTTGTGGTATTGGTAGGGCCATCGGGCTGCGGTAAAAGTACCACTTTACGTATGGTGGCAGGGCTAGAAGAAATTAGCGGCGGCGACCTTTACATTGACGGCACCCGCCGTAACGACCAACTACCCAAAGACCGCGATATTGCGATGGTTTTCCAAAACTATGCCCTGTATCCGCACATGAGTGTTTACGATAATATGGCTTTTGGCCTTAAAATGCGTAAATTTGATAAAGAAGAAATTAAAAAACGTGTAGCCGATGCGGCTAAAATCCTTGACATCGAAATGTTGTTAGAGCGCAAACCAAAGGCTTTATCGGGCGGGCAACGCCAACGTGTGGCTGTAGGCCGTGCTATTGTGCGTAACCCTAAAGTTTTCTTATTTGATGAACCTTTAAGTAACTTAGATGCCAAATTGCGCGTGCAAATGCGCGCCGAAATTTCGGCTTTGCACCACCGCTTAAAGAGCACCGTTATTTATGTAACCCACGACCAGATTGAAGCGATGACGATGGGCAGCCAAATTGTGGTTATGAAATTGGGCCACATTCAGCAAATTGGCGCTCCGCTAGACCTTTACAACCACCCTATTAACCGCTTTGTGGCTACTTTTATTGGTACACCGCCCATGAACGTAGTTACTTTGGATATTAAAGAAGAAGGCGGCGCTTTAAAAGCAAATAATGGTGGTATTAACTTTACTATTCCTGCTGAGTACGCTACCGAAA
>WRBN01000097.1 GCA_009784515.1 Spirochaetaceae bacterium
CGGCATGCTGAAAAGGTATATCAAAGTAAGGTAAAAAGCGGCTATCGTTAGCTATTAGTTCTAAAATTTCCAGCGGGAATAAATCGGGGTGTAAATATAATAACCTCGCATAAAAAGTTTTATCTATTTTAGATAATTCTTTTAATAGCTGATATAAACTTTGCCCCTTATCAAAGCCGTAGCTGGCTAAATCTTGGGCTATTAAGTTAATCTCCTTAACACCGTCTTCCAATAAAAAATTAAATTCATTAATAATTTCTGCGCTGTTTCGGCTAATTAAAGGGCCTTTAATTAAAGGAATAGCGCAGTAGCGGCAACCATTATTACAGCCTTCGGCAATTTTTAAATAGGCACTGCCGTTAAATGAAAAACGTTCTTTACGCTTTAGTGGGCCGGCAGCGGCCTTTATTATTGGGTTACCCTGTAATTGCTCAACAAAGCTGCCCACAACTTCGGGCTTACCGGCATAAAGACCATCGGCCTCTGTCAATAGTTCTTTTAATTCATCACCATAACGTTCGGCCATACAACCGGCAAAAACAATTTTAGCCTTGTAATTATTTTTAGCGCTAAAAAAATGTTGGATAGCCTCTTTTTTAGCGCTCTCCACAAAACCGCAGCTATTAACAATAATCACATCGGCATCGGCTGCTTCGCTAAGCCGATAACCGGCCTCACTAAGCGAAGCTACCATTATTTCGGCGTTAACTTGATTTTTAGCACAGCCTAAATTATCTATATATATTTTTTTAAACGACATTATCTAAGACCAGTTCCCACATTCTGGTGTAACCATTAAAGAGCCATCTTAAATCTTTAACCACTATCTCGCCGGCCCGCCCTAAAGAGAGCTCGTTAAAACCAACTCTTAGGCTGGCCTGCTCGGCATCGCTTACCCAAAGGCGCATATTGTTGCGCATAGTACGCTGAAAACGGTCGCCATTTTGAAAAAAACGTTCGTTTTGCTCGTTGTTATCTAGTCTAAACCTAAAATAACTATAACCCCTAAAAGTAATAACGACATCTACCTGAATTGGGCTTACTACGCTTAAAATAGTTTGCCGCCCTAAGCTAGGGTTAATCGCTAAATTGACTGCACTATTAACCGGCATAACTTCGCCGGGTAAGCTGCTAACCGCAGCTACATCTAAACGCTCAAAACGCACACGCGCCGCCGTATTGTTTTGCAAGCCAATATCCAGTAAACTTACCATAAAATTAGCTCTGTCTGCCGAATTTAGGCTAAAAAACCTTTCGTTACCTAATTGCAGCTGGAAGGTATCCAAAAGCGTATCGTTACGGTAAAGCTCAAAAAGTAAACTGCTGCTGCTATAACGCATAAGGACAAAGCGGTAAGTTACATCTTCGCTAAAAGAAACTATTACTTCGTCATCTACAGAGAGCAGTTCATCGATAAAATTTTCTAATATAAAACTTTGCTTAGTAACCAATAAAGCATTTTGTCTGCGCTCTTCCTCTAATTGCGCACGCACTCTATTGCGCTCGGCAATTTGCGGCAAAGCCACAAAAATAAAACTGGCAACTAAAGTTAGTGCCGCTAAAAACATTAAAATTATTATAGGTAATTTACTTTTAGGTTTTTCCATTAGTAAATCCATAGGGGCTTGTTCTTCACCAAGTTTATGGTTACGATACAAAGCCAAAATGCGATTAGTATCTAACGATAAAAAATCGGCATAATTTTTTAAAAAAAGCTGCACATAGGTTTCGCTGTTAAAGGCCTCAAAATTATCGGCCTCTAAGGCTTGTAAATATCTTAGCGATATATTAGTTTCGGCGGCAGCCGTCTCTAAATCGATACCCAGTTTTTCGCGCGCTTCCTTTAAGCTTTCACCAACTTTTTTCATAAAAACAGTAACTCTACCCTTTTACATTGTAATAAAATAATTGAATAGTTAAAAACTGAAAATTATTAATTATTTAATATCTTTCACTTTTCACCTAATTAGTGGGAAACAAAAAATTAGTAAAGGTGGTTGGCTTATCGGTTTCGGGCAGTTCCAACACAAATAACGAAGCCGCAAGGCCGGTATTTAAATTAATATTACTATATTCAAAGATAATCCGCTCAAACAAACTGGTGGTGGCCTCTACCCTTACAATCAATAAGTTAGGAGTAATGGATAAATCGATAGTACGAAAACCTTCACTAAAAGTACGCCACTCCAGCCGTAATTTATGCACCATTATACTGCTACCCGGTACTAAAGGCTGCAAATTGGGAGTATTTATCCAGCTTACCGAATAATTTTCTTGCAAAATACGCAGGCCGGCGCCGGTCATTAAGCCGCCCAGCGCTACATCGCTGGCACCTAGCCGCTGCTCCATAATAGCCCCAAAACGCGGTAAATGCAACTGCAATAAATTATTATTAATAACTAAGGTTTGATTGGGCGGACTGGTATAATTAATACGCAAATTGTTAGGAGCCCTAAACAGCAACTGCCCCGTCTCTACACGGTTGGGCCACCTAATGGTAATATTGGCTGTATAGTCGTTAATGGTAGCGTAGCGTTCGCTAACCCTATTTAAAAAATCGCTGGCTGTTTGCGCCGTTTGGGCCTGAAGCCCGCTCGTTATTAATAGTAACAATAAAAAAACAGTAACTTTTTTCATAAACATTTTACCTCACTTATTTTAGTAAATTCCTCTAATTTATGGTTTGCTGCGCTACCGCTTGCAATGACACAAGCCTAAGCTACTCATTAAAAAGTTTTATTAAATCATCTACTCTGGCAAGCACCTCTGCCGTTCCCAATAAATAAATTGAAGGGAATAACGGCGGCGAGACGCTGCTACCGGTAACCGCTACACGCAGCGGTTGCAGTAACATATTAATTTTTATGCCCAGCTCATCGGCTAAAGCCCTAAAAGCGGCTTCGTTGGTGGCCTCATCTTTACCGGCAAAATCTTCAATTAACGGACGCGCCGCCTGTAAAGCCTTTAAAGTGGTGGCTTTATCGCTCTTTTTAGCGATAGCTTCCTCTATATTATAGCTAGCCGGTCTGGCAAAGAAAAACTTAACTAAAGCCGGCGCCTCACTTAATAAAGTAAGCCTTTCTTTAATTAACGGCATAATTTTATCTAATAATTTTTCGGTTTGGCTATCGGGTTGGTTAGTTATTAAGCCGGCCGCTACTAAAAAAGGCTTTAACAAAGTTTTTAACTCGTCATCACTTAATTTACGCATATATTGGCCGTTAAACCATTCCAATTTTTTATAATCAAACACCGCCGGAGCTTTGTTAATACGCTCCATTGTAAAAAATTGGCACAGCTCGTCCATTGTAAAAAACTCGCGGCTGTCATCGTAACTCCAGCCCAATAGGCTGATGTAATTAATAATAGCCTGCGGTAGGTAGCCTTTAGCAACAAACTCGCGCACCGATGTTGCCCCATGCCGTTTGCTTAACTTATGGTTATCGTTACCCATTACCATCGGCAGATGGCAAAGTTTGGGCATCTGCCAGCCAAAGGCCTCGTATAATAATTTATGAAAAGGTGCGCTGGGTATCCACTCCTGCGCCCGCATAATGTGGGTAATGGCCATTGCGTGGTCATCGATAACATTGGCCAAATGATAAGTAGGAAAGCCATCACTTTTGAGCAAGACAGGATCTGGTGAAATATCTTTCCCTACGTAACTAAAATCGCCCATCACCTCATCGTGTACCGTTACGGTAACCTCGAGGGGGATTAACAACCGAACCACCGGCGTTATACCATCGGCTTTCGCTTGGGCAATTTCTTCGGCAGTAAGGTCGCGGCAGTGGCGGTCGTAACCCGGCGCCATACCGTTGGCCTCTTGGATTTTGCGAATGCGCTCTAACCTAGCAGGAGTACAATAACAATAGTACGCTTTGCCTTTTTCCACCAGCTCTTTGGCATGTTTTTGATATAAATCGAGCCGCTGGCTTTGAATATAAGGGCCATAGCCGCCATCTTTATTGGGGCCTTCATCGTAGTTAATGCCCAGCCAATTTAGGGTGGCATATAAATCGTCTATCGCTTCGGGAAAGGTACGTTCTTGGTCGGTATCTTCAAGCCTAATAATAAATTTACCGCCGTTAGCGCGGGCAAAAAAATAGTTAAACAGCGCCGTTCGGGCGCCGCCGATATGCTGGTAACCCGTTGGGCTGGGGGCATAACGTACACGCACAGTCATTAAAATCTCCTCATCGTTGCTGGCTTAGTATACACGATAAAGCCGGTGATAGGCAAGAGGCTTGTCTTAAATGAAAGGTTTTTAACAGAATTTTAACTTTTAGATTAACATTATGGGCTATTTACTACAATTATATTAAAATTTATGCTTGACTAAATCCATTATTTTGTTATAATAGATTTATGGAATTTCTGGGAAATTTAATAATGTTGTTTATGGAGTTAAATAAAATGTGGCAAATAATAGTAATAATTGTAGTAATTCTTATATTAAAAACAATAATATTTCCTAAAGATAAAGATGTAGCCAAAAATAATTATCAGACTTTCAGAAAAATTCCTGCTAAGAACTACCCTATTAATCTTAATGAATTACGCGGTAGCACTTTTATTTCACATATTGGTAATATTACTACCGATGCGTATAATCCAAAAAAGAAACGGCACGATTCTGTACAAATAGAAGTGAAATATAGCATTAGTATTAACGACGACTTTCCGCATAATAATCAATATATTCTAATTTTTGAAAGAACTAATTCACCTAACATTTCTTTTTATAGCAAAACAAATGATTTTGATTTGCTTAATAGTAACGAAAGTATCAGACTTAACAATCAAAGCTTAATAGAGCAACTATTAATTAATTGTTGGTTTGATGGGATTAACCCTATCACCGTTACTGATAGAAGAGGAAATATAGAAGCTTATATAAATAAACATGGTTCTATCCTTTCAATTCATTTTGGATATGATACCAACAATAATGGCTACCAAAATCTCCGTTATGACTTAGATAAAGCTTAAAGCTACCTTACTCTAAGTCAATAAGGCACTTATTATATAGTTAGATATTTTCTATTCCAGCGCCACTTTCATCATCCCGGTAAAGGTTAGTTGCCGCTCATCGGGGTCTGGTAGCTTCGCCGGTAACTAAGTGGTCGCTTATCGTTGACAAATATAAGGCATTTACTTAAATGAAAATAACAAAAAAGTATTGACTTTTACAGATAAAAATGTTATTTTATTTATGTAAAGCTGTTCGCTAAAAAGTAGTTTTACGCTCCCTTAACTGGGTTACTCGGCCCCGCTTAAAAGCGGGGCTTGGAATTTGGAAAGCTGCTCATGTTAAAAAATGAACCACAGTTTGTAAAGTGTGCTCAAATATTTATGTGTAATTTTGAATCTTGTTATAATAAAAAAGATGGTACAATAAGTAACCACGAATTTACCGCTAATATAAAGCCTGAAATTGGTAAAATTAGGCCGGTTGTCATTATAAAACCGCATAAAAGGCACCGCTTAGCATTAGTGGTACCCTTTACAACACAAAAACCCACTAAAGAATTAAGTTTTACTGTAGAAATTCCGCTAGGCTTTATGCCCGGCAATTTAAAACATAAAAAATGCTGGGCTTTATGTGATATGTTACAAATTGTTAATTTAGCAAGATTACAACGATTATACCGTCAAAATATACAAAATATTTGCCTAGATGGCCATTACTACAGTAAAATAATTGAAAAAATACAAAAAATTATCAAATAACTACCACAAAACACACACAAGCCGTTAGAGTTCTACACAAAAAAGACAAATTATTTTCGTGCGTTTACTATACAACCCTGCGGCTTGTATTGCGGTTAATTTTTTACTGCGGCATAGCCACGCAAGCCTCTAAGGCCACTTTCATCATCTCGGTAAAAGTTAGCTGACGTTCTTCGGGGCTGGTAGCCTCGCCGCTTACCAAGTGGTCGCTTATTGTTAGCAAACATAAAGCATTGGCTTTGTACTTAGCGGCTAAGGTGTACAGAGCATTGGCCTCCATCTCTACAGCTAAAACGCCGTAG
>WRBN01000098.1 GCA_009784515.1 Spirochaetaceae bacterium
AAGATTTGGGATTTGCTGGCGGGCAATGTCGTTTTTAAGGGCATGGTGGCTACAGGCCTCTAGGATAAGTATTTTATCACCGGCGGCCAACTCTTTTAACTTATTTAAACTTTGTGTATAATAATTAATATCACCTTTACGGCCGGCCATTAAAATAGAAAAGCTGGTAACGGCTTGGTTAACCGGTAAAAGCGGCTTTAACTGCGGAAAAAGCTGCGAATCGGTAATAATTAAAGCCGGAGGCTCTTTTAATAAGTTGTAACTTTCTGTAAAATTATTAAAGGTTACACATAAGGCCCGATGGTTATAATCTAATAGTTCGCGTAAAACCTGCACCTGCGGTAAGATAAGCCGGCCTTTAGGAGCCTGAATATCCTGCGGCATAACCAGCATAACCAGCGAGCCTACCGGTAAGGTATGGCCAACTAGCGGCGGTTCGTCGTCGGTTAATTTATCGGCTATTGCTTTTTTAAGGGTATCTATACCCTGTCTTGTTAAGTTACTTACCGGATAAAGAGGCTTTAAGTTATCGCTCTTAATGACGGAGTTATAGCGTATCTCTATAGGTTCGGTGGTTAAATCGGTCATAGTAGCCACAAAAAAGATGGGCTTGTCAAAATTTTTAATTTTGTTAAGCCATTCGGTATCCAGCTCATTAAAGTGCGGCCCATTAGCGGCTACTACAAATAAAAAGGCATCGGCTTTAGTAAAAGTCTCTAAGCTTTTTTGTACCCGCAAGTTACCCAGCTCGCCTTCGTCATCGTAGCCGGCGGTATCAATATATAGCACCGGGCCAAGAGGGGCCAGCTCGCTGGCTTTGGTTACCGGGTCGGTGGTGGTGCCAGCCACCGGCGAAACTAAGGCGGCGCTTTGCCCGCACAAACTATTAAGTAAGCTGCTCTTACCGGCGTTGCGGCGGCCGGTTAGTACAATAGTGGTACGGTTAGCGTTAGGGGTTTGCGTCATAATTAAACCTATTTAACTTTTTAAA
Organism: Spirochaetaceae bacterium; assembly: GCA_009784515.1. Taxonomy (NCBI): domain Bacteria; kingdom Pseudomonadati; phylum Spirochaetota; class Spirochaetia; order Spirochaetales; family Spirochaetaceae; species Spirochaetaceae bacterium. Next base: position 992 of record WRBN01000098.1, read on the forward strand.
GAAGTGGAGTACTTTAACTTGGTGTTATTTCTTTGAGTACTTTAACAGTAAATTTTAACTTTGTAAAGAGTAGGACAGGTAAATATTTTTTGTTACAAAATAATAACAATTATTTAACATAAATTTTATATAAATTAAGCTACTAAGGTAATTTTTATCTAACTTAAATGCTTTAATTTGCCGATAAAATATTATGATTTTTGTTGTATTAATAGTAATGTTTTTCACCAATGTAGCTTTTTTAAGCCTTATCGCCAATTTAGTAATTTATGTTTACGCCAGCTTTAAACATGATGGTAATTTACAAAAAAGTTGCAAAAAATTTTTAGTTATTAATATTATTGTTTGGTTGGCTTTAAATCTGACACTTTTAATATTAATTTCGCACATTTTCAGCTTAATTATTGCTAGCGGAGTATGGCCAACCATTTTAGAAGACATTATTTTTCGCGCTCCCAGCTTTTTTTAATTACTTTCTTCTAGTTTTTTAGCCGGTCAAATAAACCATGAATATCATACAAATTAGGTAGGGTGGAGCGTAAACCTTTAAGTTCGTCAATCGTATATTTTTTTCTAATAATTATTCCTATATTTTTAAGATACTCTAAGTTAAACTTTTAAGCTGCCCAAGCGCCGCTTAAGAGCTGTAGTGTTGGTGGTTAAAAAAGTAAATCATTACAGTTAAAGAGAAAAGGTAACCACGAAAAACACTAAGCACATGAAAAGAAAATTATTTTCGTGTTGTTCGTGCCTTTCGCGGTTACCTTTTCTTAAAGCATAATTTTTATCTAACTAGGTTGTTTTAATAATTTAAAGATGGTGGCCGCAAAGTTAGCCGGCTCTTTGGGCAGTACGCCTTCGGCAAGGTAAGCGCTATCTAATAAAATATTAGCGTAGTCTTTTACCTCATCACCACTTAAACTCATTAAAGATTTAATTAAAGCATGGTTTGGGTTCACCTCGAGGATTGGTTTACCTTCCGGCGCTTCTTGACCCATCATCTTAAACATTTGCGCCATCTGCAAATTTACGCCGTTACTGCCGCTGACAATTACCGCCGGTAAATCGCTTAAACGGCTGGAAAGTTTCACGGCCTCTACTTTATCGCCTAGCGCCTCTTTAAGTTTATCGGCAAGCTCTTTGTTCTCGGCGGTTTCTTCTATTTTATTATCTTTAAAAAGTTCATCTTCTTCACCGCTGTTAATGGCTTTAAAGTTTAACCCTTCGTACTGACCCAGCATAGGCATAACAAATTCGTCTACTTGGTCGCTTAACAGCAATACCTCAATGCCTTTCTCTTTATAAGCCGCCAATAGGGGATTGGCACGCACCACATTTTCCTTTTCACCGGTAATATAGTAAATGTTTTTTTGTTCCTGCGGCATACGTTCTTTGTAGGCGGCTAAACTGGTCCATTCGCTGGTATCGGCGGTGCTTTTAAAACGCACGACCTCAAGGATTTCGGGGCGGTAGGCAAAATCGATGTACAAGCCCTCTTTAAGCACCTTGTTATAATTTTCGATAAAAGTTTTAAATTTCTCAGGTTCGCTCTCGCTTAGTTTTTTAAATTCGCTTAATAATTTTTTGACGCTGGCGGTACGGATACTCTCTAAAATTTTATTTTTCTGTAAAATTTCACGGCTAACGTTAAGAGGGAGGTCTTCGCTATCAATAATACCGCGCACAAAACGTAGCCACACGGGGAGTAACTCTTTTTCGTCATCGGTAATAAAGACGCGCTTTACATAAAGTTTGACACCGGCTTTGTAGTTGGCCTGAAACAAATCGAACGGCGCTTTAGCGGGGATATAAAAGAGGGTTGTGTAATCAAGGTTGCCTTCGGCCCGTGTATGGCTGTAAAAAAGTGGATTTTCGCTATCATGGCAGATGGTGTGATAAAACTCGTTGTAATCTTCAGCCTTAAGTTGGCTTTTGCTAAGTTGCCACAGGGCCTTTGCACTGTTAATTTGTTTATCTACGGCTTCTTCTTTGGGCTCTTCGCCCTCTTTAGCAAAGGGTTTTTCGGTGTAATGCAAAAAGATGGGGAAAGCAATGTGGTTACTGTATCTTTCAATAAGCTCTTCAATTTTATAATTATGAGCAAATTCTTTATTTTCATCATTTAATTTAATAATGATAGTGGTGCCATGATTATCGCGCTCGGCCTTGCTGAGGGTATAGCCGCTTTCGCCATCGCTTTGCCAGCTGTGAGCTTCCAGCTCGCCGGCTTTACGGCTAATTACGGTAACATTGTTACTTACCATAAAAACGCTGTAAAAGCCTACGCCAAATTGGCCGATAATGTTGCTATCTTTTTTGGCACCGGCTTCCAACGCTGCTAAAAACTCGCTGCTACCGCTGTGGGCAATTTTGCCCAAATTTTCCTCTAGGTCATCGCTATTCATGCCAATACCGTTATCGGTGATGGTAATGGTGGCGGCATCGGTATCTAAACTAATATCGATTTGGCCGGCAAAACTATCGGTTTTAAATTGTTCGTTAGTTAAAGTTAAAAACTTCATTTTATCGATAGCGTCACTGGCGTTGCTGATAAGCTCACGCAGGAAAATTTCGTTATTGCTGTACAGCGAATGAATAATAAGTTTGAGCAGCCTGTCTACTTCGGCTTTAAATTGCTTTTTGGCCATTGTTTATAAAATCCTTTTAAATGATATGATTGGTTATTCATATAATAACTAATTAGTGGAGGAATGGCAAGGCAGTCAGCCGCTTTTGGGCAATAAATTTACAGAAAATTGTTGTCATCTGCCTAAAATAAGGATATAATAAAGTTATGAACGGCTTATTTTCTATTCAAGAAGTTACAGATAAAGTGATTAATTTAGGAGTTTATAGTTGTGTTTAAGTTTAAAGGTGTTTTAATAAATAATAAAATCTTAGTTGATGCTAAAGTAGCTCATGGCGATTGGACTTCTTTAGATAAATTTTTTGATATAATAATTGGTATGGATATTATAAAAAAAGGTACTTTATATATTGATAACAGTGATTTTTATTTAAATTTTTAAATTAGAATTTAGATATTTATCAGCCTCAATCTTACACCTCTCCCTTCCTCAATTTCTCCACCTCGTCTCTTAACAATGCCGCCTCTTCAAACTCCAAGTTTTTGGCCTTTTCAAGCATCTCTTTTTCCAGCCGTTTAATGAGTTTAGCCACCGCCTTTTTATCAAAGAGGTTGGTACCTTTGCGCACAATATCAATGTTATCCCGCGCCGCATCAAGTTTTTCTTGCTCTTCACGCTCTAGTATATCGTGAATGGCCTTTTTGATAGTGGCCGGCGTAATGCCGTGTTCCTTATTATAAGCCTCTTGAATAACCCGGCGGCGATTAGTTTCGTCAATGGCGGCGGTCATGGCGGGGCTCATCTTATCGGCGTACATTAAGGCAATACCGGCGCTGTTACGGGCGGCACGGCCAATTATCTGGATAAGGCTGGTGGTGCTGCGCAAAAAACCAATTTTATCGGCGTCCATGATGGCGATGAGGGTAACCTCCGGCAAGTCAATCCCCTCACGCAGTAAGTTGACGCCGATAAGCACATCAAACTTACCAAGCCGTAGGTCGCGCAATATCTCTACGCGCTCAATGGTGTCAATTTCGCTGTGCAGGTAGCGAGTGCTCAGGCCTAAATCACTAAAGTAATCGGCCATATCTTCGGCCATCTTTTTGGTGAGAGTTAGCACAAGGCTGCGCTCGCCTAAATCAACACGTTTACGAATTTCGGCGTACAAATCTTCAATTTGGCCTTTGGTGGGGCGCACCTCTATCTGTGGGTCTAAGAGGCCGGTGGGCCGAATGATAAGCTCGGTAGGCAACGGGCAGCGTTCCAGCTCCAGCTTGCCCGGCGTAGCCGATACATACAAGGTTTGCGGGATAATATTTTCAAATTCGCCAATTTTAAGCGGGCGGTTATCCAGCGCACTGGGTAACCTAAAACCAAAATCGACCAAATTTTGCTTGCGGCTCTTGTCGCCCTCGTACATCGCCCCAATCTGACTGACACTCACATGGCTTTCATCGATGAACAGTAAAAAATCATCAGGAAAATAATCTATCATCGTGGCGGGCCGTTCGCCGGCGGCACGGTAGCTAAGGTGACGGCTGTAATTTTCAATGCCGGCACAGCTGCCCAGCTCACGTAGCATTTCGAGGTCGTACATTGTTTTTTGTTTAATACGCAGGGCCTCTACAAGGCGGTTACGGTCTTCAAAAAACTTAATTTGCTCTTTCATCTCGGCCTCAATGTTATTAATGGCGGCGTACATTTGTTCTTTTTCCATCACAAAGTGCTTGGCAGGGTAGATGGTAAGATAATCGCGCGTGCCCAGCACGGCGGCAGTAAGCGGGTGAATTTGTTTAATGCTAGCGATGGTATCAAAATCGAACTCTATGCGATAAGCTTCATCGTAATAAGCCAAGTAAACATCTAGGCTATCACCTCGCTTGCGGAAATTACCGGGGCTAAAGGTAATGTCATCACGCCCATACTGCATTTGGATTAGCCTATCGATGATAGTATCGGGTTTTAGAGTGTCGCCGGGGTGCAGCATAAGGCGCATATCTTTAAAGCTGCCGGGATTGCCCAAACCGTAAATGCAGCTTACACTGCTGACAATAAGCACATCTTCACGCTCCATCAGGCTGGTGGTAGCAGCAAGACGCATTCGTTCAATTTCTTTGTTAATATCGGTTTCTTTTTCTATGTATAAATCACGGGCGGCTACGTAGGCTTCAGGCTGGTAATAATCGTA
>WRBN01000099.1 GCA_009784515.1 Spirochaetaceae bacterium
ATAACCCTGTGGTATCTAACATTTTTTACTCCTTAAATGTAAATAATTGATAACTGAAAGGTGAAAACTGAAAGTGGATAGCTTTTTAATTCTTAATTTTCATCTTTCACCTTTCATCTTTCACCTTTCACCTTTCACCTTTCACCTTTCACCTTTCACCTTTCACCTTTCACTTACCACTACTCAATTATGGGTTACTGTTTCTTCACTTGAGGAGAAAGTTTAATTTTTTTTGATACTTTTTTAAGGTTGGTTTGGTTAGATAAAATTGCTAGACTAGCTAGTCATCGATAAATACTGTTGGTGCCTATAGGTGGATAGTTACTGTTGCCGGCCTACGATATTCTCTTTAGCGCTAAGGGTTGACCGAAGCCTTAACAAAATGATAAAATACTGGTGTAAAGGTATAGTTAAAATTATGGTTAAATATAAGGCTTTATTACTGCTAATTTTAGTTATGGGCTACGCAAGGGCAGAGGCTAGGCCGGCCAACGATAATTACTGGCGGCATATTGCCCGCAGCAGCCAAATAGTGGTTGTTAATACTGCCGAACTTTTTGCAAACGGTATTACACAGCCAATAGTAGAAATTACTCGGTCTGGTATTAGCATTATGCGTGCTAACTATCAGCAATTTACAGTGAAGGTGCAGGATACCCTTAAAGGCGAGACGCAGGAAGAAATTACCTTTAAAATATTCATTGATGAAGAAGTTTATAATTATTTAACAACTTTGCAGCAAACAGAGCAGGTTATTGTTTTTTTAGTATATGTGGCCGAACTTTCTAGTAATTATTTAGCCAATTATTTTATTGAGGCTGGCTTGATGGCCTACACGGCAGAAAGAAAAACCACCATTAAAAATGAAGTTTTATGGCATAAACAGATAGTCGAAGAGAATTTATATACAGATTTTACCGTTGATGAAAATTTATACGCTAAAGTAGCAGGTTATATTGCTAATACTACAAATAGTTCGCGGCAATTTGAGGCCTTTGAGAGTTTAGAATACCTAGACCAAGTGGCGGTACCGTATATTATTTTACAGTTAAATAATTTTAATAACTTAGCTATAAGAGGAATATCGTTGCGGAATAATTGGCCGGGCGCCTTTGAGGGCATAAGGCATTACGGCCCGCACTTAGTAATAGATGCTTTAACGGCTATTTTAAACCAAATTACTGGGGAAAGTTTTGGCTCTATCTATAACGGCGGCAGCCACGAAGAACGGCTGTTGGCCTTAAATGGCTGGAGAGTTTACCTTTACAAATTGCTTAATAATTAAACTTTTTGCCTTTAAAAAGTTTTAAAAAAATTGTTAAATTTTTTTAATGTAGGCTCTAAAATATGTGCTATAATGTGTTCATTAAGGATAAAGGTACGCTAATTGTCAGCTATTATTTTAACCAATAATTCTAAAGTAGCCGAAAATTTAACTTGCTATAAAATTATTTTTAAAGCTGAAAATTCACTTGTCATTTTAAAATTGGCGCGTGATATGCTGCATAAAGGCCACAAACTTTTAACGCACCCATTGGTAAGCAGCCTAAAACCCAATCAAAACCCTTATAAAACCATCGTTCTTAGCTTAGAAGACGGTGAGATAGATTTAAATTCTTTAGAGATTATGGATAAAGCTTTAGCTTTAGTAGAGGGCTTTAACCATAAGCCGGCCTTTAAAGTTAGCCCGCAAATTGACGAAGATTTGCAGTTTATCGATTACGAATTAATCAGCTCTGCTTTAAAGGAGAGGGCTTTAAGGTATGTAAATTAAAGTGAATATATAGTAAAAAGGAATAAATTATGGATAAAAACGAATACGATGTTATTATAGTAGGCGGCGGGCCGGCCGGTTTAAGTGCGGCTTTATACAATGGCCGGGCTAGACTTAAAACTATTTTGTTTGAAAAAACGCAACTGGGCGGGCAAATTGCCATTTCATCGGAGATAGGTAATTATCCCGGCTATTTTGCGGCGGGGCATAGCGGGTTGTCGGCCACAGCTTTAGTGGATACTATGATAAAGCAGGCCGAAGCCTTTGGTACTATCATCGAAAAAAAGGCCGTTAAAAGCGTCGATTTAGCGGGTAAAGTTAAAAAAGTTACCACCGGTGATGGCGAGGTTTACAGCGCTAAGGCCGTCATCATTGCCACCGGCGCCCAGCCGCGCCGACTTGGTTGTAAAGGTGAGGTAGAGTATATTGGTAAAGGCATTTCATATTGTGCCACCTGCGATGCCGACTTTTTTGCCGACTTTGAAGTATTTTGTGTGGGTGGCGGCGACACCGCTGTAGAAGAGGCCATCTATTTGGCCAAATTTGCTCGCAAGGTAACTTTAATTGTGCGTAAAGATCACGTACGCGCCGCTGCCAGTATTATGGAGCGAGCGGAGGCCAATGAAAAAATCGAGATAAAATACAACACTGAGCTGCTAGAGGTAAGCGGTGAGGATATTTTACAGCAGGCGCGCTTTAAAAACAACAAAACCGGCGAAGAGTGGCTGTACAACGCCGATGAAGAAGACGGTTTTTTTGGTGTTTTTGTTTTTGTAGGTTATGTGCCGTTAAGCCACTTGGTGGAAGGTATCCTCGATTTAAGCCAAGATGGTTATGTACTGGCCGATGAAGAGATGAAAACCAAACTGCCCGGCGTTTTTGCTTGCGGTGATATACGACCCAAAATGCTTAGGCAGGTGGTAACGGCGGCGGCCGATGGGGCGATAGCGGCGATTAGTGCGCAAAAATATATAGAACATGGGTAGCAGGGCTCACCCTGCACCCTTATATAGTGTTGCAAGAGAGCGTTATTTTATTATTAAATAATGTATGTAGCCATTAATAAAAGGAATATATAATGAAGTTAGTTTTAATGTCCTTTGCTAATACAGAGGTTATTACGCAAAAAATTATCGAATTAGCGGGTAAACCCGCTAACGAAATAAAAATTGCTATTATTAATGAGGCTACACTACCTGTTTTAGAGGAAAGCGGCGCAGCCGGCTGGATATTAGATAGCTTTGCGAGCTTGAGAGAGCATTTTACTAATGAAATTTATATGTGTAATTTTCTTTCTTTAAGTTTAGAGGAAAATGTAAAAAGAATTAATAAAGCCGATGTGATATGGGTTTTGGGTGGTAATACCGATTATTTAAAGCTTGTCTTTGAAAAATCGGGCTTTGAAAAATATCTACCGGAAATGTTGGAGACAAAGGTATGGGTAGGCAGTTCGGCGGGAAGTTGTATTTTAGGTAAACGCGGGAATGAAGAATTTTTTGCTCTTTATGAGGAAAAACCTTATGCAGAAGTTAAGGAGTATTATGGCTTTGTAAATGGTATAATTTACCCGCATACCGAATGGTTTACAAACGCCTTTGATATTTGTACAAAAGAGAGTAAAGCTAATCGTAATGTAGCCATTTATTCTCTTTCAGATAAAAGCGCCTTAATTGTAGAAGATGGTAAAACCTATTTAATTGGTGAAAATGCTCAGAAGTTTGTTAATGGTGAAGTAGTAGAGAAAATTTAGTGTTAAGGATTAAGGAGCGGGTTTGTGATAAATGAATTAGATCTATCTGGTAAAAACACTTTTTTAAGCCCTATGTTAGTAAAGTCATTTAAAAAGGTAAATTTTTTTTATGGCAGTAACGGCAGTGGAAAGACAACTATTTCAAGAGTTATCAAAAATAGAGAAAGAATAGGTTGGTTAGATACAATTAATGTTGATTTAGTAGACATACGTGTATTTAATCGTGATTATATTGACGAAAACTTCGGTGAAAATTCTAAAATTAACGGCATATTTAATTTTGGAGAGGATAATGTAAAGATAGAGGAAGAGATTAATGAATTAACAGCTGAAGCTGCTGAATGTTTAAAGAAAATAGGTAACTTTAATAAATCGAAAGAAGAATTAGAAAAGAAAAGAAGTGAATTAGAAGAAAGCATTAAAGATCTTTGTTGGAATTCAACAAGGGAATATACTAAAAGCTTTAATAAAGTATTTGCCGGGTTTAAAAGAAAAGAAAAATTTTTAGAAAAGTGCCTAGAAGAAGTAGAGAAAGATAATTTATCAGAAATAAATTATGATGTTTTAAAAGAATTATATACTAAGGTCTTTGAAGAGGAACATCAAAGTTATGACACGTTTAAGCCCATTAAAATTGATGTAATTAAGCAATTTGAAAGTTGTGAATTATTATCACAAGTAATTTCTGGCAGTTCAGAGACAGATATTGGTAAATTTATTACAGTCCTTGAAAATAGTGATTGGATTAAACAAGGTATGATTTATGTAGATAAAGCTAATGACAAATGTCCTTTTTGCCGACAAAAACTACCTGAAAGTGTTTATACCGATATAAAAGCTTTTTTTGATAAAACATATGAAGATAATTTAAACCAAATAACTGCTTTTTATGAAGAATATACGCAAAAAACAGCAGGTTTAATTGATGAACTTCAAAGATATATAAACCGTATCCCTAAGTTAGACTATTCGTTGTTTGAGGCAAAGGTTAATGTGCTTCAAGCAGAAATTAATAGTAATATTGACAAGATTAAAGATAAACTTAAATCGCCGTCTACTAAAAATAAGTTAGAACAGCTCTCTCCTTTTTGCCAGCAAATTAATGAAATACTGGGTGGTTTTAACGAGATTATTAGCAAGAATAATGAGATTGTCGAAAATTTAGAAGCAAAAAAAGAAGAGTGTGTTAAAGAGATTTGGCAGCTTGCTGTATCCAGATTAAAAGACAATATTAATATTTATATTAAAGAAAAAGATGACAATGAAAAAGGGGTAATCAACCTTACTAACAATATAACTGAACAAGAAGATTTGCAAAGAAGCCGTAAGCAACTTATTGTAAAAAAGCAAGCCAATTTAAAGAGTGTTAAAGCAACCATTGCTAAGATTAATACAACTTTAGCTAACTTTGGTTTTACAGGCTTTAGTATTAGAGAAAATCTCCATGAACCTAAAACTTACCAAATAATGCGTAGTAATAATGAAATTATCACTGCAAAAACTTTAAGCGAGGGAGAACGTAATTTTATTTGTTTTCTTTATTTTTATCATAGTATCTACGGGAGCCTAGATGAAAATAGCTTAAATAAGCCAAGAATTGTGGTGATTGATGACCCTATTTCAAGCCTTGATAGTAATGTTTTATTTATTGTAAGCGTACTTGTTAAAGATATTATCAAAGATTGTTTAAGCACAAATAATAAAATAGATAAAGATATAGACATAAAGCAAGTCTTTATTCTTACTCATAATGTTTATTTTTATAAAGAAATTACCTTTTTAGGGAATGGAAAAGAGTATAGTCCTAAAGATGCAGACTTTTGGTTAGTAAAAAAGAATGATAATCTATCACAAGTTGAGCATAAAGAGAAAAACTTTATTCAAACTTACTACCAACTGCTTTGGGAAGAATTAAAAGAGCAGAAAATGATACAAAATACAGCTATATTTAATACTTTTAGGCGTGTATTAGAATATTATTTCAAAATTATGGGCGGGTATAAAGATAATGATTTTATAGGTGAGTTTGATGGTGAAGACAAGATGGTATGTAAATCTTTAATTGCTTGGGTAAAGGCAGGATCTCATCTTCCTCCTGATGATATGTTTATGCAGCATGATAGTTCGGAGATA
>WRBN01000100.1 GCA_009784515.1 Spirochaetaceae bacterium
CAAATTTTATTACCTATCGACCATCAAGCTGCCGAAGAATTTGCCGATGTTGCCCCCACCTATGTAGATGACATTAACTTACCCGATAACCTGATGGGCTTAGATGTTGGCCCTAAAACCTTAGAGACCTATCAAAACGTGATAGCTACTGCTAAAACGGTAGTATGGAACGGCCCGGTGGGTGTTTTTGAGTTTGCCAACTTTGCCGAAGGTACCAAAGAATTGGCCGAAATGGTTGCCAAAGTTAAAGCTAACGGCGGCACCAGCGTAATTGGCGGCGGCGATAGTGTAGCAGCTGTCAATAAGTTTGGTCTTGCCGCACAAATGAGCCATGTTTCCACCGGCGGTGGCGCCAGCTTAGAATACCTAGAGGGTAAAACCTTACCGGGTATTGCAGCGCTTAATAAGTAAAGTTTTGCCTTATTAAATGAATTTATTATAGTAACCCGCTTATTAAAAGCGGGTTACTATTAAATATTTTAAATAATTTCGGAGCTATCGGCAGATAGTTCGCTTAAGTTAGTAATAAGCTCGGTCATAGCTGCGGCAAATACTTTAATTTTCTCCGACATATCAGAGATTAAATTATCTGTATCGGTAGAGCGCGTAGACGAAAGGTTAATCCCGTCAATAATACCGGAGAGTGTTTTAGAGATATTTTGCGAATTTTCCCCCGTCGTTTCAGAGAGCCGCCGAATCTCGCCGGCTACCACCGCAAAGCCCTTACCCATGGCTCCGGCATGAGCGGCCTCGATAGAGGCATTTATGGAAAGCAAGCTGGTATTGGTAGCAATATCACTGATAATTTTTATGGCCGAATCGATACCGTCCATCGACCTAGAAATTTCCTGTACCGATTCAATAGTTTCTTTCATCGATTGTTTACCGGTATCGGCATCTTTGCCCAGTTCATTGATAATACCAAGCTGCTGCTGTAAAAGGCTTGAGATGTTTTTTAAGGCACTAAATATTTCGGCCATATGCTCCTTTTCTTTTTCCAGCAAATCCATATTATAGTGAGCGCAATTTTGGGGCTTGTTAAGCTTATTAAAAATAGCCGTTGCCATTGCTTTACAAGTGCCGTACCCACAAGCAGGGCAATCGTAAATATCCTCCGGCTTGTATTTACCAAAACTGCGGTAAACCTCTGCCAGTTGCGCTTCGTTAGGAGATTTAAGATTATTATTGGCAGAATAATCATGGTAGCTGCGGTTATAAAGGTCTTTTTGCCAATACTGCTTTACCAACTTATGGTATTTTTTAAGCGCTTGCTTACGTTTACCGGTTTTATGAAACTCTTCCAGCTGGCTGCTGCGTTCGTGGATAGCATTTTCCAGCACCACCGAAGGCACTTTAGCGTTACCTGTACCGGGCCCGCCGTTACAACCTTTTTCGCAGTTAAGGCAGTCAAGCAACAGCGGTAAGTTAATGTTACTATTTAATAGCTCGGAGATTTCTTCCATATAAGGATACACAACATGCACACCTTCAATCTTAACGGTACGCCGCCTTATACCCGGCTGGAAACGTTCGGCAGTCTCTAAAAGGCCACCGGGCGAAGGAAAGCGCACTGCCCGTTCGGCTAACGGCCCTTCGTACTCTACCTTAGGGAAGGAACTAAGATGGACATTGTGCTCCGCCATTCTCTCTTTTAATGCCAGCATAGTAACATTGTAATCGGCAAAGCCGGTTTCATCAAACTCGCGGCGTTTAGCTATACAAGGCGAAACTACCGCTATCTTATGATTATTATATTGAGGGTAATATTTACGAATCATCTTGATAATGTGCAGTATAGGGCTGTCCATCGGGGCAAGGTAAGGCAGCAGCTCGGGGTGATAAATTTGAATAAAATTAACGATAGCCGGGCAAGGCTGCGAAATAACCATACGCGGCTTCTTTTCTTTAATATGGTCGAGGTAAGAGGCTACGGTAAGCTCGGCTCCAAAACCTACATCAAATATCGCCTCAATACCCAGCGATTTAAGGTAGCCATTAAAATTAAGATACTCACCCGGAAAAAAAGAAGCAATAGCCGGCGCCACAACGGCCACTATTTTGCCGCCTTGCTTAAGCTCCTCATAAAAACTTGCCTCGTCATCGATGATTTGCCTAGCACCATGCCCGCAAATATCAACACAACAGCCGCAACCAATACACAAATTAGGGTTAATTTGCAGTTTTTCACCAGAGCCGTCCATACATAACTTAGCGGGACAAGCGGCAATACAAGCATAACAATTATTACATTTATCTTCATCTATTTTAACAACTGGGGTAAGTTTTGTAACCATATAATCTTTTTCCTTAATAAACAATAAGTGTTAAATTTATCCACTTTTTACCATTATATAGTACCTTAAACCAATAAGCAAGTATTATAAGTAAAAAAGGAGCAACTATCAAATTTATAAGCCGTTTATTAAGTATATCTTATTTTTAACCAACAATCAAGCATTATAAGTAAAGTTGAAAAATTAATAGCATTAATAACCTATTATTACTCGTTGTAACTAAAGCTAATCGGCTCATTTTTATTGATATTATTAAAATAAAAACTAAGCATAGCTTCTTCAAAACACTCATTATTAGCATAACTATAACCAAACACAACCGGCCATAGTTGCTCATCTTCCATACATAAATAAAAATAAACTTGCTGCCGCCAATCGTTAGGAAAATAATTATAAATATTTTTAAACATCTCTAATTTTAAATTGTAAGGTAAACCATATTTCCCGGCCGTTTCTACCAACGGTAACTTATAAATATTACTGGGGCGCTTAAGCCGTAAATGTTTTAAATTGGCCTTACTAAAAGTTAAGGTACCCAAACTAAGCATAACTATATCTTGCGGCTTAAAATTATCGATTAAACTTTTAACTAAATTACGATAATCCTCTAAGTAATTTTGATAGGGAATAATCGGGTGTAAATGAAAGCCTATCTTAGCTTTAGTTGCCATAACTTGAGCGGCCTCCAGTCGCTGGGATAAACTGGCGGTACCGGCCTCCCAGCTATTAATAACCGGCTGCGGGTTTAACGACCAGCTAAAGATGATATTGTTAGGCAATTTAGAATAATTTAAAAAATGGTGAATATTAGATGATTTAGATTTTAATTCTAGAATAACATTAGAGTTTTGCCGGGCAAAATCGATTAATAACTTAGTATCTTCACGGCCGGTATATAATAATGAATCGCTGGCTTGCCCGCTGCCAATGTGGTAACGTTTGGTTTTATCCAACTTTAAATTAGCTAAAATTTCGGCTAAATTGATAGGTAAAGTAACTTTCCCCTCACCATCATAAAAACTAGGTATAGCGCAATAAGCACAGCCAAAGCCACAACCTTGCGCAACATCAAGAGTGTACAGGCCGCAGCAACGTGTTTTAGGGCTATTTACCGGGCAAAAACCTAATACCGAAAGAGGGAATTCTTTTTTATTAACGGTAATTTCATTATTTTTAGCGTTACCTTCACTTAAATTTAATGATTCACTGCGTATTAACTCATAAAAATGAGCAAAATCTTTAAAGTTAAAATTATCAATTAAATAATCATCAAAGCTAATTTGCCAAGTAGTTAAATCGTAAAACATTAAAGACAACTGCCTTAATTGCTGAAAGCTTAAACTGTTTTGTTTATAAACAAAATTTTTATAACTATCACCAAGCAAATTAAAGATTTTATCTTGCTGCAATAACTCAAATTTACTAACTTTGTTCATATTCTCGTTTTTTATCTTGCCAATAAAACTGGTCTTTAGAGGTAATTTCGCACAAAATTTTACACGGGTTACCGACTGCTATCACATTACTAGGTATATCTTTAGTAACTACGCTGCCGGCGCCAACCACTACGTTATCCCCAATGGTAATGCCCGCCAGTACCGTTACATTACCGCCCAGCCAGCAATTATCACCAATAGTAATGGGCAGGCCGTACTCAAGATCGCTGTTACGCACCGCTGCATCTATCGGGTGGCTAGCAGTAAACAAACTTACGCGCGGACCAAAAAGCACATTATGGCCAATTTTAACCTTTGCTACATCTAAAATAATACAGTCGTAATTGGCAAAAAAATTATCGCCAATGGTAATGTTATACCCATAATCACACTTAAAACTAGGTTTAATCCGACTGTTTTGGCCAAAACCGGCAAATAATTGCTCTAACAACGCACGGCGATAATCAGCCTGAGCCCGCAAGGTATTATTATACTTATAAAGTAGTTCTTCAGTTTGAGCACGAATAGCCCGCAGCTCTGTATCGGCTGCCGAGTAAAGATTGCCGCTTAACATACGCTCTTTTTCGGTCATTTCATTTTCCTTGTCAAATTTAAATATTGAGTTACCATAAAAGCAATTATGTTATTTAACTTTTACCGCTAACTTATTGCTCTTTTTAGGCTTTTATGCTACACTACCCTTATGCGTAGTATACTAAAAATAACTCTTTTTGTCTTGGCTTTACCACTAATTGCTCAAAGTAACTGGCGTGAAGATGTGGTAGCGGCTGCCTATCTTATTATGGAGCGCGGCCAACCGCAAAGTAACGGCCGCTGGTTTAACCGTGATTGCTCGGGTTTTGTTATGGCCATTTTTATGGAAGCCGGCCACGATTTAACCCAGCTAACTTGGCGGCACGCTTTGGCCGGGCAAGGACTAACGGCCACCTTGCATAATGTGGCGCGTCAAAACGGGGCTTTAGTTAACAACAGCAGCATTCAGCCCGGAGATTTAGTTTTTTTTGATAACACCTTTAACCGCACTGCCGGCTTCGATTTACTTACCCATTTGGGCATAGTAACCGGTTTCGATGCCGCCAGCGGCCGGGTTACCTTTATTCATTACAACACTTTTTTTGATAGAGTGATGGAAGAAGAGCTAAATGTGCGTGAGCCTGCTAACCCGCAATTAAATATTATTTTGCGCTGGCCTATGGCTAACGACCCACAGCAAGAACGGCTAGCCGGCCAATTAATTAATAGTTTTGGCAGGCCGTTTTAAATGCGTTTAATTTTATTTTTAATTTTCATCATTACTCTGCCATTAAATGCGCAGCTTGCTCCGCAGGGTGATTTTATCCGCTTTATCCGCGGCGAATTTAACGAGACCCCGCCCGAGCTCGATTTTAACGATTTTACTACCATTATCATTAATAACTATAATATTAATCATGTTGATTATAGTGTTATGATAGACTTTACAGCCTTTACCGAATATATTCGTGAGAATTTACGGGCGCGACGCAATCCTTTAGTAAGGTTATGGCTGCCGCGTATTAACGAAGAATTTGTAATTGCCGAAACCTTGCGGCACTCTGGGAACAATATGTTTAAGCAAGCGGTAGAGTGGCTTAGCGATAATGGCCAGCCGCCGCAGGCCATAACGGCACAAATTTTTAGGCAAACCGATACCAAGCCGCAGTTGCTAACTACCCTCAGTTACCAAAATGGACAATTTACTTCTTTTTAAAAATGGAGATGCTATGAAAAAAATTTTAGTTGTTTTATTTTTTATTCCATTAAACCTGTTTGCTCTTCAGCCATTGCCGCCGCCCCTTCCCCCTCAGGAAGAGTTTATCGATTTGTTTTATAATATCAATAGGTTTTCGGCCGCCGGTGCCGATGA
>WRBN01000101.1 GCA_009784515.1 Spirochaetaceae bacterium
ATTTAAGTAATTTTTACCATAACTATCTTAACTATGCTATTGTAGATGGCTCTATCCTTAATGAGTTAATTTTTAACAGCGAGCAAGCCGGCGAGTTTGCCGTTAATTACTTAGCTAAAGTTTCTGGCGAAGCTTTTAAAGATAGCTACAGCCCGGAGAGTATGTTAGAGAAAGAAGATTTTTACAAGTTTTTTAAAATTAATAACAAGGTACCGGAAGAAGTTTTGCTTAAACTTTATGAGTGTTATGCTCCTGTAAAAGAATTATTAATAATTAATAATTAATAATTAATAATTAATAATTAATAATGCAGTGCTTTTATACCCGGTAAAAAATATATTTAAAATGATGACCGAAGAACAAATAATAACTATTTTACTAAACGAAGAAAGCCGGCTGCCTGCCGATGAAGAACTTGTTGCCTTTGGCGGCTACTTAACGCCGGCTATCATTTTAGCGGCTTATCGGCAAGGTATTTTTCCGTGGCCAAGTAGCAGCGAGCAACCTATTAACTGGGTAAGTTTAAACCCGCGTTTGGTATTGTATCCACATAATTTACATATTAGTAAAACTATGCAAAAATTACTTAAAAAAGCCGAGTGGCAGGTACGGCTTGATAGCAACTTTGAAGAGCTTATTAATTTATGCGCTCAACAAAACCGTAAAGGCCAAGCCGGTACGTGGATAACGCAAGATATTATAAAGGCTTACAGCCAGCTGCATAAATTAGGTTATGCCCATAGCGTGGAGTGTTATTGTGCCGATAAATTAATAGGCGGCTTTTATGGTTTAAGCATAGGGCGGGTGTTTTTTGGCGAAAGTATGCTAAGTTTAGTCCCTAATGCCTCTAAGTTTGCTTTAATAAAATTTGTTAATTACTTTAAAGAACAGGGGCTGGCTTTTATCGATTGCCAGCAGGTTACCGGCCATTTGCAATCGCTGGGTGGCACCGTTATGGAGAGGCCGCTTTTTAAGGCCGAGCTAAGCAAGGCGCTTAACCAGACAAATTGGCAGGGACAATGGGACAAACTTTTTACCGCTGTGTTATAATCTTACTGCTTGCTTTAGCTATGCCGGTATGGGCCGATGAAATTGCCGATGCCTTAGAGGCTAAAGCTTTAAGTTTTGATGGCAGTACCCAAGGCTTATTAGCGCAGCAGCTGGTGAGCGATGCCCTGCTGGCTTACCGGGCCAATAATTTAAATTTAACCATTAATTTATTAAATTTGGCGCAAGAGTTATACCCGGCCGATTGGGAGCTGGCGGCTTTAATTAGCAGCTTACGGCGGTTGGTTTTTTTGCGCGATAACGAAGCCGGTTTGCTGGCCGGTAATGCGCTGCCTCCTGTAGGTAACGGCGAAGTTTTAAATTGGGAGCTGGACGATTTAGAGTACAGCGATAGAAACCGCTATTTACTGGCCATTTGGCTGCGTAACGGTTTTTCTTTTATTAATATTATAAACGATAACAGCAGCTGGCGCGGCGGTACCAACTTAACCATAGAGGCCTTTTTGCCGGCTACAGGCCGCCGGTTTGGCGTGGAGGCCGGTATAGAGAGCCTTTATTTTGACTTTGATACCCTTAGCGCCGCCAACGATTATCTTTATTGGCGTTATTTAGTGGCTTTGCAATGGCGTATTGATTGGGCTTTGCCGGTGATAGAAGAACGTGTTACCCTTGCTCTTAAATTTGGCATAAAAGGGCAGCTTTTAAATTTAAGGCAAGGCGACTTTGCCGAGCCGTCTTTACAAAGTTATTGGCTGCCGTTTGTAGAAGTTACCATTCAGGAAGCTGTTTTAAAATATATTAGGCGCAACGCCTTTACCGAAAATTTTACCGTTAGGCTCTTTGCTAATCTTGGCCTGCGTCCCGCTTTTAATGATAACGATACAACCAGCTCGTTTATTATTTCTTTTGGCGGCGGCCTTTATTATCACGTTAATAATTTTTTACTCGGTGGTTATTATCATTATAACCGGCAAATAAGTAACTATAACGGTGCGATAGCCAGCACCAATATGGTCGGCCTAGCGGTAAGTTATCAATTTTAAGCCGTTAAGTTTACCGCCGTTAGCTCCTGCGTCTATACCGGCGGTGTTTTTGATGATAAACAATAAAAAGTACACCGGCAATAAGGGCTGCTATACGTAAAATATTCCAATCGGTGGCTAGGTAGCTAAAGCCGCACAGTAAAGTTAAGGTAAATAAAATAGCTTTGTTTTTTAATATATTTTTATTCATTAAAGTGGCTCGCAAATTGTAAATAGTTGGTGTAGCTTGGTTTATCAAAAAAGATGGCGGTATCATCGTTATGGCTTGCATGCATAGCCCGGTTAAAGCAATAAATTACTCCGCCTATGGCATCGTAAGTAAAATTTTTATCTATAGTTTTAGCATAACGGTAAAAAGCATGTAAATAAAGATAATATTGCAGCCGGTAGCCGTGTTGCTGTAAAGCCTCCGGCAGTTTGGGCTGGCTGTAGTGGTTAAAGCTATCACCGAGTTTAGTGGTTTTCCAATCCAGCAGGTAATAACGGTTATCGTGTTTAAAAATTAAATCGATAAAACCTTTTAAAAAGCCGGCTTCTAACCGCCCGGTAAAGATGGGGCTATTAAGGTAGCTTTCTTTAAGGGTGAGTAAAAAATCCAGTTCGTGTCGTTTTTCTTTAATATCTTTTAAAGCAAAGCCGTTTAAAGCTTTAATAGGTTGGTTAAGGCTATGCCAAAAAAGTGTGCTTAAGGCTTCCAGCTCGGCTTTGGCCGTCAGCGGCAGGTAACTGCCGGCTAAAGAGTTTATTTGCTTTTGTAAATTTTTATCGGCTAAAAAGTTATCTAAAGGAGTAGCTGCCGCACTAAAGCCGATATTCTCGAAGAGGCTATGCAACGCCAACCCAAAGGCGGCGCTGCCGCGGATATTTTGCGGCTGCCCTAAAGGGTGCTGCCGGTTGTTACCGGCTTGGCTTTCAGTTTCTTCGCCGCTAATGGCTTCGGCTAATTTAAGCTGAGCTTCGTGATAACCCGAGCTATAATCTTGCTTCGCTTTTTGATAAAGCGAGCTATAGCTGCTAAAAGCTATGAGCCGTTTGTTTAAATTTAAGGGCTTTAATTTAGCTAAATTAAAGGGTTGTTCACCGGTGGGGCAGCTGGAGCCGGCCGGTATCGTTAGCGGGTTAAGCGGCTTGCCGGCGTTAATGAGTTCTTTAGCCGTTAAGTACAGCTCTTCTTTATTATGGGCAGATAAAAAAGAAGCATAAGGCCACCTAGCTTTGCTAGGGTCTTTATAAGTTGGACCATAGGTGTAAGGCAGATAAAGTTTGCTTTCGGCCCGGGTTAAAGCCACGTAAAAAAGCCGCTCTCTTTCTTTCTCCTCGTGTTTTTTAAGTTGCTCTTTGTGGTCGGTGGTTTTATCAAAATCGATAAGATAGCTGCCGTTGTTGTTGCGCATAAGATAGTAGCTATCGCCTTTGTGCGGCGACATAGGTTGGTTAAGCCCCACATGTACAAAAACAATTTTATATTGTAAGCCTTTAGCTTTATGTACGGTAATTAAGGTAACGGCTTCGTCATCGCGCTCCAGCCGTAGTTGCTCACTGTCTTGTTCGTTATTAATTAATTGCAGTAAATATCTCTGCATCGCTTGCGGGCTGCTTTGTTTGTTGCTTTGGCTAATAATAAGCTCGCTTAAGTGATTAATATTAACATAAGCACGTTCACGTTCTTCGCTTTCGGCCAGCTCGCTGATGGTTACCTCTTGAGGTTGTAGCAGCCGTTGTAAGTAACCGCTTTCGCGCCAAAGTTTATCTAAAGCCTTTGCCCAGTTACCGTTTGCCGCTAGTCCAGCAACCTCCGCCAATAAAGTTACGGCGGTAATAAATTGGTTATGGTCAGCAGTTAGCTGCCGGTTAGTTAGGGCAAACAGCGGCGACATGAGCAAAGTAGTCAGTTTAGCTTCGTCGCCGGCTAGGTAACTTAACAGTAAAGTTAAGAGGTAAGCCTCGTTACTTTTTAGCACCGAACTTTGTCCGCTGTGCAGCACCGCCGCTATCTGCTGTTGCTCTAATAAACGTTTATAACGTCTTAAATCGTTACCGGTAGTAGCAATAATAGCTATATCGCTGGCTTTAACGGCCCTTATGGTTACTATTTTACCTTGTTCGTCAAGCCGGCAAAGCCGATAGTTACCGCTTAGCAGGTTGCTTACTTGCTGCACCATAGCCTTAATAATATCTTGCCTTAGCTCATCGCTGGAGACGGCTTCGCTCTCTATCTTAACAAAACTTAAGGCAGTTTCTTCTTGTTGGTTATAACATAGGTGTAACGCTGTAGCGGGATTATCGGCCGCCGCCACCTCTTTGTAATCGTTAAATAATGTGCTAAAAATTAAATTAATGGGTTTAATAATGCCCGGCAGCGAGCGGTAATTAACATTAAGGTGATAACTATGGTTAATTTGCCGGGCGGCTTGTTGGTAAACTTGCAGGTTAGCTCCTCTAAAGTTATAAATAGATTGTTTAGGGTCGCCGATAACCACCAGCCTGCGGTCATCACCGCTAAAAATTAAATTAAAAATTTGCCACTGGGCGTAATCGGTATCCTGAAATTCGTCAATTAAAGCTACTTTATAATTAGCCTGTACGGCTTTAAGTAATTGCGGGCGGCTTTGTAGCAGGAACATGGTATCGTAAAGTAAATCGTTAAAACTGCTATCACCGTCTTCTTGCCGTTTTTGAGCCAAACGCGGCAAAATGTGGCTTAAAATATCCCCGGTAATATAAGCTAACAAAGCGGAAGTATTTTCTTCGGCAGGGAATTCTTTTAAATTATTTATATCGGCAGCGGGATTAATATTATAAGCGTAGGGATTTATTTTATTAATAAGCTGTAAAAAATAATTTACTACTCCTTCAAAGCTGTGATATTTGGTTAACAGCAAATTAAAAGCGTCAGCTTTGGTTTTATCGGCCGTTAAGGCAGCCTCGTAACCCAGTAAAAATTTTTGTAACTGTGCAGATTGCCAATCGCTGCCGGCGCTTAAATTAAGCTGGAAAGGCCGGGCGGCCTCGAAGGGATAACCCGCCAATAGGTTTTGGCAAAAAGAATGGATAGTGGCGATGGTAAGACTGCTAAATTTTTGGTAGATGGTTCTTAACCTTTGCAGCCGGCCGGGATTAGCGGCAGTTTGTTCCTCATTAAGCAGTTCTTCTTTAATAAGAGCCAACAGGCGGCCGGTTAATTCGCCGGCGGCATTACGCGTAAAGGTTACCAGCACCAGCTGGTTGGGCTCTATCTTGCCTTCTATTAAGTAATGTAACGCCAGCCGCACTAAAGTGTAAGTTTTGCCGGTGCCGGCTGAGGCCTCGATGAGAGCGCTTTTAGTTAAGTTAAATTCTTTAAGCTTAAACACCTAGTTAGTATAGCATAAGTGGGGGTTAATGGCTAGGTAAGGGTTAAAAATAGTAACTACCCCTTTATAGGCACCAATAGTATTTATCGATGACTAGCTAGTCTAGCAATTTTATCTAGCCAAACCAACCTTAAAAAATATCAAAAAAAATTAAACTTTCTCCTCAAGTGAAGAATTAACAACCCGTAATTGAGTAGTGGTAACTGAAAAGTGAAA
>WRBN01000102.1 GCA_009784515.1 Spirochaetaceae bacterium
ACCCCGCCGACCCCGATACCTTTTTTGTGCTCACTTTTAATAATGGTTTGTGGCGTAACACCAATGGCGTATGGTTTTGGGAATAGTTACACCGGTGAATAGCTAATAACTAAATTAAGTGTTGACAAAGCTGTCATAGTGGTTTATACTGCTAAAATATCTAAAGTAAAAATCAGTAAACGATGAGGAGAAGGATTGGCACTAAAAGATTTACGCATTAACGAGCAAATACGGGTAAGCGAAGTGCGTTTAATTGACGAAAATAACGAGCCGGCCGGAGTAATGGCTACCCGCAAGGCTTTAGAACGAGCTACCGAGTTAGGGCTCGATTTAGTAGAGATAGCGCCGCAGGCCGAACCGCCTGTTTGCCGGCTTATCGACTATGGTAAATTTAAATTTGAACAAAGCAAAAAAGATAAAGAAGCCCGGAAAAACCAAAAGCAGCAAATCTTAAAAGAAGTGCGCATGAAGCCTAACTTAGGGGTACATGACCTTGATTTTAAGACTAAACACATTAAAGAATTTTTAGCAGATGGTAATAAAGTAAAGGTTTCGGTGCGTTTTCGCGGGCGTGAAATGGCTCACCCCGAGATAGGTTTTGCCGTAATGAAAGAGGTGCTGGTGCGCATTGGCGAAGAAAACTTTGTCCTAGAGCGGCCGGCTATCCAAGAAGGGCGCGATGTTACAATGTCGCTAGCCCCTAAAGCAAAAAAATAAAAAATATTATATAAGGAAGAATTGACAAGATGGCTAAAGCAAAAAAAGCGAAAGCAAAGGTAAAAACTCGTAAGAGTGCCGCAAGTCGTTACTTCATTACCGGTAGTGGTGAAAAAGTACGGTTTCGTGGCGCAGGAATGCGGCATATTTTAACGAAAAAATCTTCTAAACGCAAACGGCAGCTGCGTAAGATGGGTGTTTTAGATGACAGTAACTTTGTAAAAAAAGTTAAACAACTTATCCCTTACAGCTAGGAATGCGGCTTATCGGCTAACAGCCGGTTGTATAAAAAACATTAGGAGATTATTATGCCAAGAGCAGTAGATGGAACACGCCGTAAAGATAGGCGCAAAAAAATATTAGAGCGGGCCAAAGGATACTACGGCACACGCAGCAAATTGCACCGTGTAGCTAAAACCCAATTAATGAAAAGCGGTAAATATGCTTTCCGCGACCGCCGAGCTAAAAAAAGAGATTTTAGGCGGCTGTGGATAGCCCGTATTTCGGCGGCTTGCCGGACCGAAGGTTTAAGTTATTCGCGCTTTATTTATGGTCTTAACAAAAGTGGCATTACTTTAAATAGAAAAGCCCTTTCTAATTTGGCTATCGAGGATAGCGCCGCTTTTAAAGCCGTGTTAGACACCGTAAAAAAAGCTTTAGCTTAATTATTTGATTATCCAAACGGCTGCTTTTAATTATTTAAGCAGCCGTTTAAAAAAGGAAGTAAGATGATTACACTTAAACAAGTAGAGCAATTAAACCAAAAAATTAAACGGGCTATCGCTTTAATTGATATGCTAAGGAAAGAAAATTCCGATTTAGTGGTAGCTAATAGCCGGCTTTTACTTGATATTGAAACCTTACAAAACGATCTTAAACGCAGCAATGCCCGTTTTAATTCCTTATCGGACGACCAAGAACTGCTGGAACAAGGTATACAAGGAGCTATCGACCAGCTAACTACGGTCGAAAATCATATTATCTCCTCGCAGCTTAGCGCGGCTAAAAACCCAGAGGAGCCTCCTGTTGCCATACCGGTAAGCAAAGAGCCCGAACTTACAATTAGTAATGATAACCACAGCGAGCACGAAGATGATAAAGAACCATCTTTAGATATTTATTAAAGGTAATTACTATGAGCGAAAGCCTTTATCGTATCGATTTACTGGGTACAGTTATCACTATCCGCACCGAAGAAGAATTAAGTTATATTAAACAACTTGAAGAATCTTTGGCCGAAGTTATTAAGCAAGTAAAAGAAGAACTTAACTTAGATAACCCGCTTTCGTTGGCCATTATGGCTGGGATTTATTTAACTAACGAAAATTTTCGCCTTAAACGGCAGGCTCCAACCAGTACTTTAACGGCTTTAGAGAACAAAGTAAATTTTGAAGACGGAGCCGAGCGCGCCTTTAGCCAGATAGATAAACTTTTAGACCAAACATTAATGCGTTAGTGTTAAAAGCATACCTTTTAAAAGATATTTAACTAAGGTAATGTTAAGTATCTTTTAAAAGGCCTGCGGTGTGCGACAGTATAATAATTTACTTGCACAGTTAAATATTCGAGGGTGGTCAATTATTTACAAATAGTTACCTGTAAAGGTAAATTGTTTGTGTGCGATAACCCACTTGAGCGTTACCGTTCAAGGTGAATTTTTTGTACATCGGCATCGCGGGTTTTCTTAATAATTTTTTATATGATAAAGCTTTTGTCCGGCATCAAGCACTAATTGGTCGCTGCCGCGTAATCCGCCCAACTGCACACTAACCGGCAATCCGTTTTGCCCCAGCATCATAGGAACAGCCACCGCCGGTGTCCCCGTAAGGTTAGACATCACCGCCGTCGAATCGCTGCTGTAAGTAGTTGCTTCATCGGCCGTACCAATAAGCGGCGCCTCGCTAAAACCGGGTAATAAAAATAACTCTACCCCGCTTTGCTTTAATTCGTTAATTTTATTACACAGGTGCGAGCGCATAACATTAGCTTTGTTGTACCAATCGGCATAATTTTGCTCATGTAAAAAATAGTTGCCTAACAAAATACGGCGCTTAACTTCATCACCAAAACCTTTACTGCGTGTAGCGGCAAACAGCTCGCCGGCACTAGCGGCCTTAAGTTTTAAACCATAGCGCGCCCCATCAAAGCGGCTTAAAGTGGTAGCCGCCTCGCCGCAACATAAGATATAATAAATATTAATTATCTCATCTTCTAGGCCTAAATCAATATCTACAAAAATGACGCCTTCACTCTTTAGGTACTCTTCGGCTAAACTAAAAGCCTTTTTTACTTCGGGGTGAACGGGTTTAAGCAAGTTATTAAACCGCGCCACCTTTAACCCTTTAAAGCTGAGTTGCTTGGCGGCATTTAAATTAATACTTGTTTCATCAAAGTTAGAGCGGCCGGCAACGGCCTCTAACACCAATTTAATATCTAACGGTGTATGTGCAATTAGGCCAACCACATCGAGGCTGGGGGCTAAATCGGCCATACCGCTGCGCGGGATAACGCCGTAACTTGGTTTAAAACCGGTTAACCCATTGTAACTAGCCGGTAACCGTGCCGAGCCGCCGGTATCGCTGGCTAAAGCAAAGGCCGCCATACCGGCCGCCACCGCCACCGCACTGCCGCTGGAAGAGCCGCCGGCAAAACGCTTATTATCTAAAAAGTTAAGGGTGGGGCCGTAAACGCTGTAACGGCCGGTGGCGCCCATCGCCATTTCGTCCATATTAAGACGGCCCAAATTAATAAAATTTTGCTCTTTTAATCGGCTAACCACAACGGCATCGCTGGGGCTGACATAACCCTCTAAAATTTTACTGGCACAAGTTAAATCTTTCCCCTGTACCGAAAAGTTATCTTTAACGGCCGCCGGTACAGCCCATAAATGATGGCCGCTCGGACCAGCTTTTTCTAAGTTAAGGGCCGTCTCATAAGCTTCGTCATAAAACTCGATGTAGCAATTTAAATTTTTTTGCTGTAAATAACTATCTTGGTAAGCCTTTACTAACTCGCTAGGTTTTAGTTCATTTTTTTTATAGGCCTCACCAATTTGACTAACCGATAAATTATTCGCCTTCATTATTTACTCCTTGCGGTAAAGCAACAAAACCATCTGCTAAACGCGGCATAAAACTTTTTAGTTTTTGGGCCGATAAACTATCCTCAACTACATCTTCACGCAACTCATCGCTGCTGCCGTTACTTAAATTTTGATAACCGGTGGCCACATCAACTTTACCTATCTCAAAAAAACTTAGCCATTTAACAAGTTCCGCTTGCCAATAGTCATCTCGCTCCGGCTCATATTCTAAACTGCTTAGGTCAAATAAAGCTTTAAGCAAGTCGTCATCAATTTTATTCATCATAATCTCCTAATTGGTAAAGGCTAAAGTCGGGGCCGTATTAATACGAGTGTCGTTTTCGCTAAAGGTGCGGTTAGCCCCTACGCTCGGCAGCAAGCGCGCCGTAAAACCATTAGGGGCAAAACTATACAGCAAAAAGAACTGCCGGCCGTTATCAAATTGTAAAGCCATAACCCCATCAAAATTATGCCTTGTATCATTAGCCAAAGCCGGTGTTAAAAAAACATCAAACAACACATTGCCGGCCCCATTGGGCGAGTTTAATAAGCCACTACTGACAAAACCGCTGCCGTTAGCTAAGGCAAAACGGTTGTTGCCATCAAAACTTAAAGTGCCCCAGTTGTTACTGTTAAAGCTAGGCCCAAGCCGCACAAAACTTTGGTAACGTTCGGCACGCCTGTCAAGCTCGGCACTAATATGGTCGCTTAGCGGGCCGCGAATGGCCACAAAGGTGTCTACCACCCGCTGTCCGTTGTAAACATATCGCGCATCAACTTCGTTATTGCGCAAGGTAAAGCTAAAATCAGAGCCATCAAAAAAGTAATTGTTCGCCCCGGTGGGCAAGATGGCGTTGTAATTAAAAATAACTTGCCGCTGCACGGTATTAATAGAGATGGTACGCCTAACGGTATCGATAAAGAGGCCCAGCTCCGGCCTAAACAAATTTAAATTGATACTTTCATTAACAATCATTTCTCTAAAATTTTCGGGCCGCCAAGTAATGGCCGGGTCAAAGAAATTTTCCAGCACCGTGTCGCCCAAATATTCGCGGTCGTCATAAATGATGGTGCCGCTATCCGAAATAATATATTCGCGCAAAAAGCGGCCAAAGGCATAACCTTGCACCCCATCGCTGGAGAGCACTCGGTACCAATAACCTCTAAAAGGAGGAATTTCCACCCGTTCGGGGCTGCGCCAAAGCACTTTTAGCACTTGCCCTTCGCCGATGTTATAAATTTGCTGGGCGCTGGCCGACGGTGAGGCCCGCATAGGCAACGAACGGCGCTGCTGCAGCTCGACAAAGGTGCGGGTAAAAGGGGCATAACTTAGGGCAAATTCGGTAGCTGCTGCCCGGTTAGGAAATACGGCCAGCCGCCAATCGTTAATTTCACGCACTTCATTACCTACCTCTATGCGGTAAAGCTCGCGCAGTCTAATGCGGCTGGTTACCCTAACCACGTTACCGGTAGCCACCATAACTTCATCGGGGCTCCATAAAACCACCCCATAACCTAAAGAGCGGCTGCACGAAAAGAGGAAGACAAGCGACAACAAAGCCAAAAATTTAACCATAAATCGATACTATACTAAATTTAGCGGCTAGTCAAGAGTAGTTATATTATGGGGAGTGTACAAACAGTGCCTAAAGAAAATCAATAAGAGAAAACTTAAATTCACGATAATATTTAGGATTAAGGTAAGGTCTTTCTTTAAAGAAATTATATTTGGCTTCCCCAAACTTGTTAT
>WRBN01000103.1 GCA_009784515.1 Spirochaetaceae bacterium
GAGTTACATAAATAATTTCGGCATCGGCCCTTACGGTGCCGTCTTCGTTGTAACCGCCGGTGGTGGTGGTTAGCCCATTAACCGAGTTGGGCGAAAAAGCGTAACCTTGCCTATCAAAAGGGGTGGCCACCAAATTATTAACGGTAGCCAGTACATTATTGTTAGCGGCATTTAAAATGCGCAGACTATAAGAGCTGCCGGCGGTGTTACGCAGGCCGGGCACATCTACCCGCCAAGTATGGGTGGCGGTATTTATTTGGCGCACCAGTTCGGTGTCTACCGCCAGCCAATCGCCGTTATTTAAACGGGTTTCTACCCTAAATTGCTCAGTGTTATTAGGAGCAATCCATACGGCATAAGCAGTCTCGAACCAAGTGCCGCTCTCTACCACATTGGCTCTAGCTCCGCAGGCTACCAACGCACCCATTACAGCCAATAGCGGCAAAGTTTTTACTGTTTTTGAAAAAGTCTTTAACATTTTTAACTTTTCACCTCTTGTCTATATTTGATTAAAAACTAATTATAGCTTGCTTATAAAAAATTAGCAAGTATTTTTTTCAAATACTTGCTAAACTAAAAGCCATTTTAATAAAGTGATGATTATTTCTTATAACCACTACTCCGCCCTTTGGGCCCCCTTCTTCAAAGAAGGGGATTTAGTAAATAATGTAGCTGCGGCAAAACATTTAGCGCATTACACCGGCTAAATTACGCACACGCGGGGCGGCGGCCGAAGGCGGCTGCACACCAATATTGTCGCTTAAGTTGGTAGTTATATCAAACTGTATAAAAGTATGGGCGCCCAAACGGTTGGCATTACTTGCTCCAATATCGGTGCTTGGGTCGTAGCGCGTAACGTTACTAAAGGCGTTAGGCACAAGGCCGCGTCCGGCCCAAAAGCTATGGTTAGGCACTTCGCTGGTGATGATGGCACCCGGTGCGTCTTGGCTTAAGGCATTGTTGCCGCTGGCGTTAAGGGCAGCGCCTTGCCCCGAAATCATAAAGGGACGGTGCACACCGGTAAAGATATTTCCTTCGGCTACAATGTTGGCAAGATGGCCGGCGGCAATCCCGTAAACGCTAGTGCTATCATAAACGTTATTAAAAACGTGAATAAATGCGTTACGTACGCGCGGGGTACGTTGCTCGCTGCGTTCAAACCAGTTATGATGGATAGTGCCATGCCCTACCGTATCCGACAGGTTGTTACCAATTAACATCGATTTACCGGTTTCTATATAGTGGTTGTAACTAACGGTAAAGTGGCTAATTTGGTTGGTAAAATCGCTGGCACCATCGCCTTTATCGTGGTCGTCATCGCGGCCTCTCAGGTGGCGGGTGTCTTGGCCATAACTAAAGGTGTTGTGGTGCACCCAAAAGTTGCGCAAAGCACGGTCAGCATTTCCGCCGTGCGCCATAATACCATCTTCAAAGTACCAATCAAAGGTAAGGTTACGCCATACAACCGATGACGAGTTCATTATCTGAAAACCCCAGCCGTTAATTTCGGCATCGGTACCGATACCTTCAAAAGTCATACCAGCTGTAAAGTTACGCAAAACGAGCATGTGGTTACCATCGGCGGCATTAGGAATTTGCAACCTATCGCCCGCTACATTGTTCCAGTAGCCCACCCGTCCTAAAAAGCGAACAATCGTTGGGCCGCTAAAAGTTGTACCGCTACCGGTGGCCCGGAAACGGCCGCTACCACCGCCGGTTAGCACCTCGTTCATATTGGCGTGGGTTACATAAAATATACTGGCATTAGCTTTAACGGTGCCGTCTTGGTTATAAGCGCCGGGAGCCGGGTTGCCTACAAAGGCATACCCTTGCCTATCAAAGGCGACGGGCCTTAAGTTGGTAATGGTAGCTAAGGTGGTGGCGCCGCTGCTAATACGCAGGCC
Organism: Spirochaetaceae bacterium; assembly: GCA_009784515.1. NCBI lineage: Bacteria > Pseudomonadati > Spirochaetota > Spirochaetia > Spirochaetales > Spirochaetaceae > Spirochaetaceae bacterium. Next base: position 1,905 of record WRBN01000103.1, read on the forward strand.
ATAAATTGGCTGGTCGGCGCTATGGTAGCCGTTAGAAAGGCCGGGCACATCTACCCGCCAAGTGCCGGTAACGCTATCTACTTGCCTTACCAAAAATTGGGAGTGAGTGCGCTGCCCCTCCGGCATACCGCTAAGGTTGCCGTTACCGCCTTGATGTTCGTCTAGGCTTACCCAAGCAGCGCCATCATATACCTCTACAGTAAAGCTGGTCATACCCTCTGGGGCTCGCCATTCGGCAAAGGCGGTTTCAAACCACACGCCGTGCCGGGCAAAAGCAAAACTATGTTCGCCCGTTATTTCGCCGCTGTTAAGGTTGGCGAGGCTGCCGGGACTACCCGGCGGTATCGATGAACGGCTATTATTACAAGCTGCCAAACCGGCTATGATTAACACTATTAAAAGTTTAGTTAAAATCTTCATTTTTACTCCTATTTTAATTTAACGCAAGATGGGGCGGCCATCGGCATCTACACTTTCGGCCACAATTAAATTCCATTCCTCAAAGGCACTGCGGGTACCTACCAAAATAAAACCAATTTGCCGCGCAGCATCTACACTAGGTGCACCAGTGCCGCCGCTACCGGCTTCCGGCATGGCTGCAATGGCTGCCGGGCTAAAAGCTGGAGTGCTTCTTCGGTTAATGGTGTAATTTATTACCCCACCGCCAAAAGCATTAATTGGAAAGGGCGTATTTAAAAAATCGGCGGCGGTATCTTCGGTATCAAAAACCGTCCAATCGTAACCCTGCCATTCACTGGCCATTCTAAAAAACCTAATATCGGTAAAATCGGTGTGTTCTATTCTAAAATCCCACACTTCGTTGTTATCGTGGCCGGGCCCGCGGCTAAGAGGCGAGGCTTGGTTGTTACTGTTAGAACTCCACTGTAATAAACGGCCAAATTGGGCCGGTGTAATACGCACCACAACCTCTTTACCATCGGGGAAAACGTAACCTAAATCGGCTGCGTGAATTAACAGCGCAGGGCTAATAGGGTTACGCATTAAGCTCTCGAAGGCCTCATCGGGGTCGGTTTGGCCATAAGCTAAACCACGTGCAAAATTTACTTGCTCGGGGTTACCATTAGGGCCTACCTGCCTAATAGGCAGGGTAATGGCCACAATAATTTCATCATCGCTAGAGCCACTAGTGTTACAGGCCATTAGGGCTGTTAAAGCGGTTACCAATAAAAATTTAGTTAATATATTCATATATGTTCCTTTGTTGTTCTTATAGCTTACGGTAATATAGGTATGCCGCTGCCATCAACGCTTTGTGCAACTATATAGTTATTAAAAGCACTAGGTGGGCCAACCAGCAAAAAGCCTATTTGACGCTGACGCTCCGCGTTATTGTTATAGCTCTGTCCTTCCACAAAAGTAAACGCCCTATTGTTTTGAACATACCTAACCGTTCCACCACCGATGGCTGCGATATTAAAAGGGGTATTAGGAGTTGTATTAGGAGCAGAATCACTTCCACCTCCTGCCCTACCCGCCATCCAAAAAACTCTAACATCAGTAAAAGTTCCTATTGTATTAGTAACTACACCACTAGGAGCATTAGGAAAAGTAGGGTTAGGAACCAAACCGGGAAACACAAAGAAAATATTAGCCCTATTTTCACCCATAGTCTCTAAATGACCTGCGGTGCCAGAAGTTATCGCTAATAATCTATCAAATTCAGAGATACTTATACGCACTACTATCTCTTGTGCTGCATCTGCTGGCCATACAGAATCAAAACCTACTCTGCGCGCATTTACAGTAAGCTGAGCCATAGTAGCATTCGTCAGAAGGGCATCAGCAGCATTATTAGCTGTAAATGCCGAAGCACTCGGATCTGGGTTCGCGAAATTATGTAACCCCCACGCTGTAGCTGTAGCCACATTATTAATCCTAAACCTTATAGGCAAAGTTACCACCCGTATTAAGCCATCAGCGTCAGGCTCTAGGGCATTACCACCGGGTCCTCCCGGTCCACCGCCACCCGGGCCAGTTGGCGGCACGCCGCCGCCAAGCACACCACTTACCGCCGAGCGGCCATCACCGCAGGCCACTAGAGCGGCTAAAACTATTAATAGCAAAAATTTACTTAAAGTTTTCATAAACACTCCTTTTATATTAAAAAAAAGTTACACTTTTTACTTTAGCACAGCTTTGTAAATTGTCAAGCATATTTTTTATAATTTTTTGGCTTTTTCTATTATAACAATTTATGGTATTTAAAATATTGCATTACAATATTTTATAACAAAAAACAGCTTGTTTTTGCAGGTAAAAATAATGGGTTTATGCAGCATTTATTTTAAATGGTATTATAAAGTTATGGGGAGGTGTAAGGTGAAACGAAGGGGGCTATCCTTTTGCCCGGCGAAGGGGGTGGCCGTTAGGCCGGGATAGTGGCTCTTCGATAAATTTATTCAACTAATAATAAAAGTGTAAGAAGCTGTTCACATAGAAATAAAATGCTAATAATCCTCCTAGAAAACAGCAGAAAAAGGTATTTAAAAAGATAGAACCGCGAAAAACGCTAAAAAAAGAGAATTCAAGGTAAGGATATAACCACAAATGACACACTGGGCCGAAGGGCTAGCCGCGTGCTGCACGAATGTATGAGTAACCCTATTCGTGTCATTTGTGCACAACCCTGCGGCTTGTGTCATGGTTAATTTTCCTTATGGTTTTATTTTATAATTAATATTGTAATTCATTAAATATGGCTATATTTAGTCGTTAACCTTTTCCACTACCTCGTCTGCTCCACAGCCACCCATACAATCAAAACCTATGGTTTTGTGCCGGCAAAGGGGATTGGTGGACATTTTTACTTTTGGTATCTATAAGCGGGTAGTTGCCATAGAAAGTTTTTGGTTGACAAACAACTTAAAATTGGCTATACTGTAGTTATAAAACCTTGCCCCTGTTGGTAGCAGGGGCAGGAGAAAACCTTTTATGGTTTTTTTGGCCTCGCTAATAAATTAATTTACTAACGAGGGAAAATGGCTGCTAGCAGTTGGTATGTAATCCATAATGCTGCTAGCACTTTTTTAAGTTTATTTTCATAAACTTGTCCTCCTTCCTATCAATATTTGTTAATATCTTTAGTGCAGAGGTGGAATTTTATACCAAGCGGCCTTAAGCCATAGTAATTAATTGTAGTATTGATGGATTAATTTGTCAAGATAAAATATTTATAAATTAGTCATTGGAATATAAAACATTTGCAGTAACGTTACAAGAATATAAACCACGAAAGACACAAAACTACACAAAAGGAAAACCACAAAGCCTCTCGCTTGGAGAGGCTTTGTTCTATCATTTTTAAGAGCTAGATGTATAATAAATTGCCTAACGCTGTCGCTTGCTACGCTAGCAATGACAAGGTGAAGGAAATAAAAAACTGGCGACGACCTACTCTCCCACAACTAGACGCTGCAGTACCATTGGCAAACTAGGGCTTAACTTCCGTGTTCGGGATGGGAACGGGTGTTTCCCCCAGCTTAA
>WRBN01000104.1 GCA_009784515.1 Spirochaetaceae bacterium
CCTATAATAAGTTTGGAGAAGAAAAATACCTTTGGCATAAGGCTCACCCTAACTGGAAAGATTATCAAGGAGACTACGGCTGTAGCCATGCCGATTTTATTTAGCTATCTTTTGGCCACTCCTTAATAAGGGGAGTGCCAAAGTAATACACTTATGATATAATAGAGAAATGGAAATAAGGTGCAAAAAATGCGGAAGCGATGAGCAGATAAAGAGAGGTTTTACGGGAGCTGGAAGTCAAAAGTATTTTTGTAAAAAATGTGGAGCTTATTACACACCTAACCCCAAGCGGTATAACGAAGAAGAGAAAAAAGTAGCCTAAAAATTACTTTTAGCTGGCAATAGCGGTAGGAAAGTTGGAAAAATATTAGGAATAAGTAAAAATACTGCTTACTACTGGGCGAGGGCAGCCGAAAAAAAAGTTGGAGAAGGTTTGGATAAGCCCACAAACGGATGTAGTTCACTTTGAGCTTGATGAAATATACTGGTTTACAGGAACAAAACAAGATAGTGAAACAAAGATAACAAACAGCATAACTGTTTGCAGGCTAATGACAACAGTTAGCAGAGAACCTAGACAAATATTAGACTTTAGAGTAAGCCATAATTTAGAAAGTAATGCTGTACAAGAGATGATAGATAGTTTACCAGAGGTCAAAAACTATCACACCGATGGTGGAGCTATTTACTTGGGAGTAGATTTTATAGGCAAACATAGGAGAAACACTCAAAATAAACAAGATACTCACATAATAGAAGGAACTAATGCGAATATTAGGTGTTATATAGCAGGTTTACAGCGTAAAAGCAGATGCTTTTTTAGAAAGTTTGAAACACTTAAAGCTGTATTAACTCTTTTCATAAATGCCTATAACAAATTCGGTGAAGAGAAGCTTAACTATAGAAAACGATTTCCTAATCGTATATCGCCTAAAGGGTACATTTCCTACCCTTTTTCCCACCTCGATTTTTTGTAGGTGTACTAATTTGCCACTCCCGCTATACGCACAGTCTTTACAAAGTTGTTAAAAAAAGAGTAATATAATGCTGCAATTAAGATAAAGCTTTGTCGCTAAATTTCTACCCTAAAAGAGGTCATAAAGAAAGATTAACGGCAAATTATGCTCTACCTTAATTGACAACAACTACCCAAAGAGAGGTAAAAAAGTATGTTACAAAATTATTTTAAACTTAAGGAGCACAATAGCTCGGTAAGAACCGAATTATTAGCCGGTGTGGTAACTTTTACCACAATGGCCTATATTATTGTGGTAAACCCCGCCGTGCTCGCCGTTACCGGTATGCCGCAAGGAGCACTAATGACGGCCACCATTTTAAGTGCGGGTATTAGCACCCTAATTATGGCTCTTTATGCTAAATTACCCTTTGCTTTAGCGCCCGGTATGGGTATTAATGCCTTTTTTGCCTACACTATTGTAGTAGGTATGGGCAAAAGCGTGCCTTTTGCTTTAACGGCTGTGCTGCTATCAGGTATTGTTTTTTTATTAATTACCGTCCTTAACATTAGAGAGATTGTTGTTAATGCTATCCCCGTTAGCTTACAAAAAGCTATTGCCAGTGGTATTGGCCTTTTTATCGCTGTAATCGGTCTCACCAATGCCGGCGTAATTGAACACAGCTACCCTTTGCTGGCGTTAGGCGATATAACTGCCGGCGGTACAGCCAGCCTTGCCTTAATAGGGATATTGGTTATAGGTATTTTGCTAGCCTTACGCATTAAAGGGGCTTTGCTTATTGGTATTATCATTACTACCCTTATAGGTATACCTATGGGAGTTACCAACTTAAGCGGCCTATCCAGCCCGGTTAGCTTACCGGCTTCGTTAGCGCCTATCTTCTTTCATTTTGATTTTAGCGAGCTGCTTAGCTTAGATATGCTTATTGTTGTAATGGTGCTGGTTTTTATTAATTTATTTAATACGATTGGTACTTTAGTTGGTGTAGCCACCAAAGCCAAAATGTTTAATAAAGCCGGCCAGCTGCCCGGTATGAAGCAGGCTTTTTTAAGCGATGCCATTGCCAGCATAGTTAGCGCCGTAATGGGCACCAGCCCCGTCGTAACTTATGTAGAAAGTGCCGCCGGCGTAGCGCAGGGTGGCCGCACCGGCCTTACCGCTTTAACGGTAGCGGCGCTATTTTTTGTGGCTTTGTTTTTATCGCCGTTATTTTTAATTATACCGGCTGCCGCAACTGCTCCGGCTTTATTTATTGTGGGTCTTTTTATGTTAAGTCCCATCACGGAAATAAACTTTGATGACTTTAGTGAGGCCATACCGGCTTTTTTTACCATTTTAATGATGCCTCTAAGCTACAGCATTACTGATGGTATTGCCTTTGGTATTATTAGCTATGTAGTTATTAAATTATTTAGCGGTAAAATTAAACAAATTAAACCGGCTACTTATGTGGTAGCCGCTGTGTTTTTAGCTATGCAGTTTTATTTTAATAGCTAGAGCTAGATAATTAATTATTTTTAAATTTACTAGCCCTATTTTACAATAGGGCTGACTTTTAAAAACCGCTAAACTCTCCAAACACTTTAGCCAAACTTTTAAGCTCATATTCCGTAGTAGGCATAGTTAAAGACCCCCAGTACCGGTTAGCGGGTGGCAAAAGCAGGCCTAAACTTACAGCCCTAGTAAATAGCTGGCTGTAAAGATTATCATCAAGTTTACCGGTAAAATAAATATTTTGCCGCTGCCAAAGCTGTGGATAACTATCAAATAAAGCAGCTAACTTATTATTGAGAGTAATCGTATTAAGGCGGCTTGCAATACGTAAACTGGCACGGCATAAAAAAGCAGGAATATAGTCATCATCACCTAAAGGGTTGGGGCTAAGCACAATAGTATAAAGCTGCATAGGCTCCGGCCAAAGTAAACGCATAGGTTTGTCAACTTTAGTAGTTAAAAAGGGGCGGTAATCATTAATGGCTTTATCATTTTTAACTACGTCGGGTAAAGTTAGATAAAAATAAACATAACAATTAAAGTGCTTAGCTAAGGCTTTGCGTAGCCGCTCTTGCCATAAATTAGGCAACGGGCTGTACATAGCTTGTTCAATGGGGTTTTTTAAAGCTACGCCATAAGCCGTAGGGTTATACCCCAATAAAGCGGTGCCGTTGTTAAGGGCTAAATCTAAAAACCTTTGCCCTTTAGTATTATAAAGATAGTAGCCGCGTGCCCTCTTAATAGTTCCCAGCTGGGCAAGGTTGTGGAGGTTAGCCAAAACTAATAGCCTCTATCAACAGTTGATTATTATCGTTAATTAGAATAACTTCGCCGTAACTATCTTGTTCGGGTCGTTTAAATAATAACCTAATTTGTTCACCTTCGGCCGTCAAACCAAAAACCAAACCATTAGGGTTAAAGGCTGCACGATTACGGTTTAAATAATCGGCTAATACGGCGGCAGTGGCTGGGGCTAAAAAGCGGCTATAATTATTGGCACGTAAAGCTGTAAAAAAACTTTGCATAAAAATTACGTAGTTATGCTCGACAGGAAGTAAAGAGCCAAGCGTTGTATCGCTGGCCATAACGGGTTGCCTTAAGGCTAGACTAATAAGGTTAAGCTGATTATCATTTTGAGCAGCTAAAGACACCCCAAAAGTTAAATTTATTAAAACTAAGGCTAAAAAGAGAGTATTACGCATATCTTTACAATAGTTACTATAACAAAAATAGCCGGCTAAAGCAAGCGGCCATTTTAGCTTGCACCCTACAAATTAAATTTAAAAAACATAATATCGCCGTCTTGCACTATATACTCTTTACCTTCTTGCCTAAGTTTGCCTTTGGCCTTAATGGCTTGCTCGCTACCCAGCTCGAATAAGTCGGCACAGTTATAAGTTTCGGCTTTAATAAAACCTTTGGTAAAATCGGTGTGGATAACCCCAGCAGCCTCAGGAGCGGTGGTACCAGCTTTAAAGCTCCAAGCCCGGTTTTCTACCCCGCCAACGGTAAAAAAAGTGCGCAAGCCCAGCATAAAAAAGGCGGTACGGGCTAGTTTTTGCAAACCTGTCTCGGTAATACCGGCCTCTTCTAAAAACATAACTTTATCTTCGATATTTTCCAGCTGACTAATTTCGGCCTCCAGCTTGCCGCAAAGTACAATAACGGGGGTGTTATCTTTTTTGGCTAATGCCTCAACTGTTTTAACATAAGGGTTGGCCGGGTTATTAATACCGGCTTCATCAACATTACAAACAAATATTTGCTTTTTTAAAGTAATTAACGAAAGGGGCGATAGTAACTCCAGCTCATTCTCATTCATCGCAAATAAACTGGCCCGCCGGCCACTATCTAGGTGTAGTTTTAATTTTTCCAGCAGCTCCATCTCAGCGGCAGCAAGGCCGCTTATTTTTTTATCGGGACTGCGCAGGGCTTTTTTATTTTTTTCTAGACGGTTATTCACACTTTCAAGATCGGCTAAAATAAGTTCGGTTTCTATAACTTCTATATCGTTAAGTGGGTTTACTTTACCGGCCACATGCACAACATCGCTATCGTCAAAGCAGCGTACCACATGGGCCACCATACCGCATTGCCTAATATTGGCCAAAAATTTGTTCCCCAACCCCTCACCCTTACTGGCGCCGGCCACAAGGCCGGCAATATCAACAAACTCGATGGTAGTGTATATTTTTTTATCGGCCTTAATAAGACCATCTATTTTATCTAGCCGTTCATCAGGGACGGCAACGATACCCACATTAGGCTCTATGGTACAAAATGGATAATTGGCGGCCTCTGCCGGTGCATTGCTTAAACTAGAAAAAATAGTGGATTTGCCCACATTAGGTAAGCCGACAATACCGCAATTTAGTTTCAATTTAACTACTTCCTTAAAGTTGAGTATTACTAAACTTTACAATATAACCGATAGTTGCGTCAAGAGCCGTTGCAATTTAAACGACAACAGTCCGGTTTTTGTTCGGGTGTTTTACCTTCTCTAAATTGGGGTCATTACTCCTTATCACCCTATACCAGCTATCGTTAGCAAATATCACGATACATTCATCTCCTGCTTGTGGAGCCATATTGATTAAACTGAAAACTGAAAGGTGAAAGTTAAGAATTAAAAGTTTTTCAGTTATCAGTTTTCAACTATCACTTGGCTTTTGGCGGGGTTGACGGCGGTGATGATACCGGGCGACATAACGTTAAGTTCTTTATGAACTTTTTTCTCTACGGTCTGCATTAAGCGGCATAGTTTATGGGCTGCGGATTCTAGGGGGTTAAATAAC
>WRBN01000105.1 GCA_009784515.1 Spirochaetaceae bacterium
AAAAGTCAAGACTAAAATTAGATTTTTTGGTAATATAAAGCGTAGGTTTAGTTACTCTTGATTTTGTATAGATATTAGTTAATTGATTTTATCACTTATCGAGGGATACTTCCGATATTTTTTTCATAGTTTTAGTTTAGCACAGCTTGGGCCTAAAGTAAAGTTAAATTATTAAAGGTAAAGTTAAATTATTAAAGCTTGGCACCTATAAAGGGAGAGTTACCATTACCTTTTGCCCTTGCACTAATCGCCATAACCCGCTATACTAAGCTATCTTTTTAAGGAGCAGCTATGGAAGAAAGCAAAGAAGACAAAGGTGATAGCCTAAATAATAAATTAATGAAAACCCGCTCGGTATTACTATTTGGCGAAGTTAATAAGGTATTAGGCGAAAAAATTATTAAACAATTATTAATTTTAGATAAAGACGGCAGCGAGCCTATTACCGTTTATATTGATAGCCCGGGCGGTGATATTGATGCCGGGTTTGCTATCTTTGATACCTTACGGTTTATTAACTCGCCCATCAGCTGCGTAGTTATGGGCTTAGCGGCCAGTATGGGTGCGATGATATTGCTGGCTGCCGGCCCCGATAAAAGGTTTGGCTTTCCTAATAGCCGTTATTTAATTCATCAGCCTTTAATTAGCGGCACTCTTAAAGGGGTAGCTACCGAAATTGAAATTCATGCCAACGAAATGCAAAAATACCGTCATAAAATTAACGAAATTATCGCTAAAGAATGTAACAAAGAGCTAACACAGGTAGAAAAAGATACCGACCGCGACCATTGGTTTAGTGCCGAAGAGGCCATTAACTATGGGCTAATCAGCCGTATAATTAATCACAAAAAGGAGTTATAAAAACATAAATGGATAAACTTTATTATAGTTACAATCAATTACACAAAACTTTGCAAAATTTAGCCGACAAAATCAAGACCAGCGGCGAAAGTTTTGACTGTATCGTGGCTATTGCTTCGGGCGGGTTAATTCCGGCGCGTATTTTAAAAAACTATCTTAACTTACCTATTTATGTAGTTAATGTAAGTTACTACGACCAAAACGATGTGCACAGCGATACATCTACCGTTATTCAATGGTTAGCCAATCAAGAGATTAGCGGTAAAAAAATTTTACTGGTAGATGAAATTGACGACACGCGTACTACCTTAGCCTATTGTGCCGATAAATTGCTGCAAGATAAACCGGCAAAGTTAGCCGTTGCCGTTATGCACAATAAACAAGTAACTAAAAAAGCCAGCTTACCGAGTGGTGTAACTTACTTTGTAGGAGAAGAAATACCCGGTAAGTGGGTAGTTTACCCGTGGGAAGAAACCGATATTGACGAGCACGACAAGCATATTAATTAATAATTGAGAAGTGAAAACTGAAAAATGAAAATTTTAGTTTTTCACAAACTATCAATTCTCAACTATCAGTTTTCAGTTATCAACTAAAATTATGGATTTAACTAAACTTAATAACGAACAATTTAATGCCGTAACCACTATAGACGGCCCTTTGCTTATTATTGCTGGGGCAGGTAGTGGAAAAACGGGGGTTATTACCCACCGCATTGCTTATATGCTTAAACAAGGTATTGCCCAATCGCACATTTTAGCTTTAACTTTTACCAACAAAGCCGCTAACGAAATGGCGGAGCGTGTTAAAAATTTAAGCAAATCTAAATTAAGTAATTTAACTGTAAGCACTTTTCATGCCTTTGGGGTAAAAGTTTTAAAAGAAAACTGCGCCAAGTTAGGCTGGCGGCCTAATTTTACCATCTACGACAGCCTAGACCAAATTGAAGTAATTAAAGAGGCCGGCCTAGAGCTTAACGCTAACTTTGAGCGCGAAGAATTAAAAAAAATTGCCCAACTTTTTTCGGCCATTAAAACGGAACAGTGCAGTCTTCATCAGCAAGAGCCATTTTATCAGCAACTTTATGCCGAATACGAAGATTTTTTGCAGCTTAAAAATGCTTTTGATTTTGACGATTTAATTGTTAAACCCATAAAATTATTTACCGCTAACCCAGAGGTATTAGCCGGTTACCATAAACGTTATAAATATATTATGGTAGACGAATTTCAAGATACCTCGCTTATGCAATATAAGCTTTTGCAGCTTTTAGGTTATAAAAGCCGTAATGTTTGTTGTGTAGGTGATGACGACCAATCTATTTATAGTTGGCGCGGGGCTAATTATGAAAATATTTTAAATTTTGAAAAAGATTTCCCTGAGCGGCAAGAAATTAAATTAGAACGCAACTACCGAAGTACCGGCAATATTTTAAAGGCTGCTAATAATGTTATAGCTAACAATAGCAACCGTAAAGATAAAGAGTTATGGACCGAAGAGCAAGCCAACGAGGCCGCCTTGCAGCTGCGCTTTTTAGAAGATGAAGAAGAAGAGAGTGAGTTTATCGCCAGTACTATTTTAACTCTTAAAAAAACCGAACAGCGTAAATTAGCCGATTTTGGCATTTTGGTACGCACTAACAGTTTAATGGATATTATCGAAGAGGCCCTTATGCACCGCAACTTGGCCTATAGTATATCGGGTGGCAGCAGCTTTTTTGAACGGCGCGAAATTAAAGATATTACCGCTTATCTTAAACTTATTAGCAATTACAGCGATGATATTAGCTTGCTGCGTATTATTAATACGCCGCGCCGTGGAGTGGGTAAAAAGGGGCTGGAAGCTATTCGCAACTACGCTAAAGGTAAAAATATCGCCCTCTTTTATGCCTTAAAAAATATGGTTTACGGCGAGCAAAGCCACTTTAACGAAGGTACACGCGCCGATTTAGCTGAATTTATCGAGCTTATCCAAAAATACCACGATTTAATGCACGGCAAACAAATGGCACAATTTGGCCGCGATTTAGTAGAAGAGCTTAATTATTGGCACTACTTGCTCACCGATTGCAGCGATAAAGAAGCTAAGTGGCGCTACGATAATATTATGCGTTTTTTTGATTTTTTTGATAATTGGCTAAGTAACCCCGATAACTTAGAGCCTACTTTAATTAATTACCTAAACCGTATAACTTTAAATGGCCGTGAAAGTACCGATGATGACGGCGATAAAGTTAGCCTAATGACTATCCATGCCGCTAAAGGGCTGGAATTTAAAGTTACTTTTTTAGCAGGGGTAGAGGAAAATATTATCCCGCACCAACGGGCTATCGCCGAAGACGCTGTCAACATTGAGGAAGAGCGGCGGCTTTTTTATGTGGCTTTAACAAGAGCACGCGAAAAATTATTTATTTTAGCTTGTCATAAACGTAAAAATGCTCGTGAAAGTCAAAATAATAAGCCTAGCCCTTTTTTAACCGAAATCCCTAGCGAATTAATTGAAACCAGCGAAGAAGAAAGCGAGCTGGTTGCCGAAGAGTTAGCTACCAGCTTTTTTAATAAATTTAAATAAAATGCTACATTGCCGTTATTCTATCATTAAAGTAGATGGCCAAAGCACCATCATTGTCGAGGTACAGAGAGCCGTCTTTACCACTATGCAAAAAAAGGTGGCGGTAACCAACTTTTTTAGAAGTTTTTTAAAAGGAGTGGCTATTGTCCTGCTTTGTTACGATGGGCAGGCACAGCCGTTATTTTATGGCCAGCAAAATATTATTGCTAAATTAAAATTGATTAATTTAGCAACTATCAACTGGCACAATATTATTATTAACTAGGAGAATATTATGACTATACAAATTTATTGCGATGGCGCTTGCAGCGGCAACCCCGGTCCCGGCGGCTGGGCGGCCATTATAGTAAACGGTACAAATGAAGAAGAACTAAGTGGCGGCCATTTACTTACCACCAATAACCAAATGGAGCTAACTGCCGCCATTAACGGTTTACAATTTGCGGCAAATAATTACAGCGAAAGCGGCTGCAGCATTACCACCGATAGTCAATATGTTAAAAACGGTATAACCAGCTGGATAAATAACTGGCGGCGAAACGGCTGGCGCACCGCCGATAAAAAACCGGTTAAAAACCGCGAGTTATGGCAAAAGCTTGACGAGCTAAATGCTCAAATTAAACCAACTTGGCAGTGGGTTAAAGGACACTCTGGCCACCATTACAACGAACGCTGCGATAAGCTAGCCACAGCGGCGGCCAAAGCTATAACTTAATTGCTTACACTGCGGTTAAACCAAAAACGTACCGTTAAACCTAATTTATTGGCAACATAAGGATATGGGCGGATAGAAATCTCTGGCGGTTGGCTATAACTCATCGAGTTGGGAAAGTTAATTTTATCACCAAACCCAACATCAAGGCCAAGACCAACGGTAGTAAAAAGGTTAAGGCCAATTTCCCATCTACCGCCCAATATAAGGCGCATACCTATACCCAAACGTAGTCCGGCGTAAGTTGCTAAGGCCCTAGTTATTTCTTCATCGTTATCATCATTAACTAATTGATAGTCGGCTCCTAGTTCGGGGCCAAGTCCCCAGAAAAAATCGAAAGCCGGGTTAGGCTGCCAGCCGGAAACATGGCGCAAATAATAAGCACTGCCGCCACGGCTAACAAAATAGTTTAGGGGAACAAGTTCATTTTCAACGGTATCAAAATAACCAATAGCGGCCGAACCTTGCCGGTAAATAAACCCAGCTTGTCCTGTAACATTATTTATATTACCAAAGCCCATATTAAGGCCTACTTCAAATTTAGCAACGGTAAGGGGGAATGGCCCGGCATTAATGGCATCTAGGCTATCGTTTCTAAAAAAATCGACAGAGAGCCCGCCATCTACACCAATACCCCAGCCATAAAGATTAGCAGCCAGTAAAAAAAGCGGTACAATTAGTATTTTTTTCATTATTTTATACTCCTATCTTCATTATCGATGGGCCTTGTAATAATATTTACAGCCGCTAGTTAAATTACCAATATTAATTAATAGGGTAACTATCCCTTTATAGTCCCAACAGTATTTATGAAGTGGCTAGCTAGTCTAGCAATTTTATCTAACCAAACCAACCTTAAAAAAGTATCAAAATTTTCTAAAATATTTTCTCAAGTGAAAAAACAGTAACCCATAATTGAGTAGTGGTAACTGAAAGGTGAAAGGTGAAAGATGAAAGATGAAAGATGAAAATTAAGAATTAAAAAGCTATCCACTTTCAGTTTTCACCTTTCAGTTATCAATTATTTACATTTAAGGAGTAAAAAATGTTAGATACCACAG
>WRBN01000106.1 GCA_009784515.1 Spirochaetaceae bacterium
ATAGATAATAAAATTAGCCCCCAGCTGCGATATATCGCGCAAAAACAAACGTTTTTTGTGGCCATCTACAATAACAAAACTATAATTTTCTTCAATATCCAGCAGTTCTTTAGTGGCGGCCGTTAAAATTATCCGCTCTTCTTGCCTTTTTTGGCTGGCATCAATAACGGCCCTAATAGGGGCAAGCAATTCTATTAACGGCTGCAAATTTTCATCATTAAAATTAATCTCTAACTCCGAAAGTTCTTCGCTAAGAGGGTGGTTTTCGATATTTAAAGCTACCCCATGAATAAAAAAAGTTTTAACCGTAGCGTCATCATTTTGGATAAAGAACCTTAAAGACACCAAATTATTATTTTTTACTAAAATTTCGTGGGCTAAATACTGTAAGCTTACCACAACTAAAGCTTTACTTAAGCTTAGTTCTTTAATAATGACAGGAAAATGATAAAGACCACACTTTAACACGATGTTTTTAGGGACAATTTTACTTATATTAATAATTTCTTTAGTAAAAATTATTGCCGTATCTTTATCTTTTAAGGATATTTCTTCGCTATTTTCCATAACTTTTAACAGCATAAGCCAATAAAAGTAAAATGTCAAGGCCGCTGCCAATTTTTTACAGTCTTAATAAAGTTAAGGACAATTTTACTTGTTAGCCTTAATATAACCGCCGCCCAATACTAAATCATTATGGTAAAAAACAGCGCTTTGGCCCGGTGTAATGGCTCGCTCAGGCCGGTCGAGGCTAACTTTAATTCCGTTTGCTTGCTTATTTATAGTAGCGCCAATAGTGCGGCTGCCGGACCTTACCTTAACCTGCGCCGTAAAAGGAAAAGTTGGTTGCTGTACAAAAACGGCATTACTTAAGCTAAAATTTTGGCTAAATAATTGTGTCTCATCACCTAACACAACCGTACCGCTGCCGGCATCTAATTTAATGACATACAGTGGGCTGCCGCCGGCCACCCCCAGCCCGCGCCGCTGGCCGATAGTATAATGTGAAAGCCCTTTACCCTGCTTTAACAAGCGGCCGTTACTATCAACAATAGCGGCAGGCGCTTCATTTTGACAACGCAATAATTCTTCTCCTAAACAAAAATCTTGACTATCCTGCTTTTCTTTAACTGGTAAATCAAATTGTTCGGCCAGTCGGCGCGTGGCTTCTTTATCACTAAACGTTCCCAGAGGAAATCTTAACCTTTGTAAAACATCTTGACTAAGACGGTATAGAAAATAACTTTGGTCTTTTAAGATAAAGCTGCCTTTGGCCAAATAATATAAATTGTTATGTTGCTCTACCCGAGCATAGTGGCCGCTGGCCCAGTAACAATCTTTCCAGTTAGCCGGCAGCAAGGCCATTACCTTAGTAAAAAAAAGGCCAAACTTCATTTCTTGATTACAATTAACACAAGGATTAGGCGTTAGAGCGGCGGCATAAATATTACGTACGCTCTCTAAAAATTGTTCGTATTCGGCAGCAATATCAATCACCAAATGTTTAATGCCTAGCAGCCGGCAAATGGCGGTGGCATCGTTAATGTCTTGCCGCTGCCCCTCTTTTTTATGAGCCATCGTAGCCGCTACTACCTCTACTCCTTGATTTAATAACACACCGGCCGTTACCGCCGAATCTACCCCGCCGCTCATCGCTACGATAGCCTTGCTGCCGGCAGGTATTTGTAAATTATTCTTCATCAAGTTCACTCTCTTTACGTTGCAAGGTTTTACGGCTTATTCCCAAACGGTTAGCTGCTTTACTTTTATTACCTTGCTCGGCCTTAAGCACCGCTTTAATATAAATATTTTCTACCTCGTTTAAAGTTAACGTAAGCGGTAAATTAACGCCGGCAATCTCTGCTTCTTCTTTAGGCAAATTTAACGGTAAATTTGTTTTATCGATAATTTGGCCGGTGGCCATTATCACGGTATTTTCTATACAATTACGCAGCTCGCGCACATTACCGGGCCAGCTGTAACTTTGCAAAGCTTTAATAGCCGCTTGGCTTAACCGGCAATCTTTATTATTTTCGGTACAAAATTCTTGTAAAAATTTATGCGCCAATACCAAAATATCTTCGCTCCGCTCCCGCAGCGGCGGTACATTAAACTGCACCACATTTAAGCGGTAATATAAATCTTCTCTAAACGTCCTTGCGCCACTTCGTCCTGCAAGTTACGGTTGGTAGCCGTTATTAAGCGTATATCTACTTTAATGGTTTCTTCGCCGCCTAAACGTTCAAAGCAACGTTCTTGTAATACTCTGAGTAATTTAACCTGCACGCTCGGGCTAAGCTCACCAATTTCATCTAAAAAAATATCGCCGCCATCGGCCAATTCAAAACGCCCTTTACGGCGGCTTACGGCTCCAGTAAAGGCTCCTTTTTCGTGGCCAAACAGTTCACTTTCTAACAACTGCTCACTTAAGGCGGCACAATGTACCTTAATAAATGGTTTATTTTTACGGCCGGATAAGGAGTGAATTACCTCTGCCACCAGTTCTTTACCTACCCCGCTTTCGCCCAAAATAAGCACCGAAGCCTTTGTAGGCGCAGCCTGCATAATGGCTTTATTAAGCTGCTGCATAAGAGGGCTTTGGCTGTTAAGTTTAGCCGTTAGCTGCTGCTGATAGCTGTCAAGCGCCTCTTTTAAAATTTTTTGCTCGCTTTGCAGATGGCTGGTCTCTAAGGCACGCGAGACCACCAAAAAAAGATGCTCTAAATTAACAGGCTTAGTTAAAAAATCGAAAGCTCCTTTTTTCATCAGCTCTACCGCTCCGTCAACACTAGCAAAACCGGTTAAGATAACTATCTTTAATAAGGGCCTAATTACTAAAGCTTGCTCTACTAACTGCTGCCCATTTAAACGCGGCATGTTAAGATCGGTTATCACCAAATCTATTTTATCTTTTTTAATTAAATCAAGGGCATTTACTCCATCGTCGGCCAAAAGCACGCGATACCCTTCGCCCTTAAAAGCAGTGGATAAACCTTCCCTAATATTTTTTTCATCATCAACTATCAATACACTATGCACAGCTACACTTTAACAAAAAGTAGAAAAAAATACCACTAGCCGCTAGACATCTTTGTAACTTTATTTTACTATCTATTTAATGAAGTTGATTTTATTGTTAGCCTTATTCATAACCGGCCCTTTATTAGCCCAGCCCGATGAGCGTAACCTAGACAGGCAACTGCTAGCAAATAATTTGGGTAATTTATCTATCTTTTTCTTTGAAAGCGCAGAGGTGTTGTGGGCTTACACCCTCCCCGAAAATTTAAATGCCTTGATAACTTTACTAGAAAAAGCTTTAGAAGTTACCAATAATAATTTAGCTAACAGCGAACGTGCCGAAGAGCGATTTTTGCTTAGGGTTTACGCCCTTGATGATTTTTTGGTTAGCCTTGACCCAGCCCAAAGGCGAATATTCCGTAACGGCAGCTTTATTACCACCAGCAATGTTAGCCGTATCGACGAACTTGGCAACCGCCTTTATCTAAGCCAGTTAATTTTTAGGCTGCGCAACAACCTTGCCCTTAACCCGTTAAGTGACGGCGAAGCTTTACTTAGGCGCGGGGCCGACAGCCTGCAAAATTTGTTAAATAATTAATTAAGTTTAAAAAAGCTAATCTCTTCATTTAAACTGCGGGCTTGCTCATTTAACTGCTCAACATTTGTAAGTAATCCGGCGGCGCTATCGGCATTAAGGTGAGTAGCCGCCCCTACATTACCCATTGCTTGCTCTATTTGGGTAATACCGATACGTTGCTGCTTGCTGGCACCGGCAATTTCTTGGATTAGCTGCGAGGTTTGGGTAATTTCGGGCAGTACATCGGCTATCGATTTACCAGCTTCTTCGGCAACCTCTATACTGCCGGCCGATAGCTCACTAATCTCTTGGGCGCTTAAAGCACTGCGTTCGGCTAGTTTACGCACCTCACCGGCCACCACCGAAAAACCTTTGCCGGCCTCACCGGCTCTCGCCGCTTCAATGGCGGCATTTAAAGCTAATAAGTTAGTTCGTTCGGCAATATCTTCGATAATGGTTATCTTTTCGGCGATAGCCTTCATAGCGCTTACCGTCTTTACAACTTTAGCATTACCATCGGCCGCTTTTTTGGCCACTTGACCGGCTATCTTATCGGCATTATTAAGGTTATCGGCACTTTGGGCAATAATACTGCCTATTTCCTCTAGGCTGGCGCTTACTTCATCGGTGCTGGCCGCTTGCTCGTTACTGCTGGAAGACACCTTAGCGCTTATATCTTGGATAGTGGCCGCCGTATTATTAGCCTGCTCCATTGCTTTATTAATATTGCTCACAACTTCGTAAATACGGTTTTTAACAAAATTGAGCGAGCGCATACTGCTGCCAAATTCGTCTTTGCGGGTTAAATATTTATTATCCACCTCAAAATTAAGTTCGCCGCCGGCAACTTTTTTAAGATAAAATTCACTCTTAGCAATAATAGTTACAATGTGATTAATTCTGAAAAAGATAGTTAAAAACAAAGCTAAAGTTACCACAATAAAGGTTACTATAATTAAAGCTAACGTAGCCCTAAGTTGATAAAAAATAACGGCATTTTCTACCACAATGCCTAAACTCCACGGGGTATCGATACCGGCTAAAGTTATAGGTGAAAAGAACATCATAACAAGGTTATTATTTTGGCTTATCCCACCGGTCTCAAAATAAAACGGCTGGCCTAGCTCTACCGCTCTAAAAAGCGGTAAAGTTGCCGGCGGCATAATCTCGCTCACATGGCGGCCTAAATGGGCCGAGTTGCGGCTGGCCACCATCGTTAAATCGTTAGCAAAAATAACGGCATAACCACCAAAGGGATTAATGGTGTAAGCTAAATCGGTAAATTCGCTTAAATCAAAATCTATGCCTATTACTCCTACCACCCTACCTGCTAAATTACGGATAGGTACGGTAAGCGAAGTTACCAGCTCGCCGCTCACTAAATCGAGATAAGGGTCGAGTAAAAGGGCGGTACCACCCGCCGTCATAGTTAAATATTCATCATCTAAAAAATCGTAGCTAATATCAAATTCTTCTACCAGTACCGCTCTGCCGGCTTCCATTTCAAAAAAAGGAA
>WRBN01000107.1 GCA_009784515.1 Spirochaetaceae bacterium
AAATATATCCTATACTATAACGAGCATAGGATACATCAGGGCATCGGCACTACACCTCTACTAAAAAAACAAGCTATTTGTTCTTGAATTACTTGACACTTACAATTGCGAGCCGCAAAACGGTGCGGCAATCCGGCTTCAATAGAGGTATTTTATGATAATTAGAAAAGAGGCTGAAAATAAATGTTTTCATGTACTTGTTCGGGGTATTGTGATAGATGAAGGCTATCTTTTAGCTGTTAAAGGGAAAGGGCAGCCTTACACTTTTCTTGTTGGTGGCCATTTAGAATTTAATGAAAACTTACAGCAAGCTTTACAACGCGAAATACAAGAAGAGCTAGGCTACTATGCAGCGTTGGTCGCTATGTGAGCTGCCTTGAGGCGGCGTGGGAAGGCAATGGCTGGTATAACCAAGAGATAAACCACATTTTTATGGTGAGTGGTATCACGAAAGATACGCCCGTTAAAGCCTTAGAAGAGCATTTAGAGGTGTGCTGGTTAGAGATAGCTAGCCCAGAGCTAGAGAGTTTACTGCCTTTTTCGATGCAAACGGTGGTGAAGAATGTGCTCGTAAATAATATTGAACTAAATTATATGGCGGAGATGTAAGGCAGCAGGTGTGTTATTACGATAAATTATGCAGTAATTTATATTTATAGATAGATAATTCCTTTTATTTTTAAAATTATTTTTTCTTGCTATTGGCTGTTATTGTGGCCATTGTAGCTACGCTCAATTTTCATCTTTCCGTTTTCGCTTTTCAGCCCTCTTTTAAATTCCAGTACCCGGTTATATACCTTTTCGTTTAATCCGCTAATTTCGCCTTCCTCCAGCAGTTTACCGCCTAAAAACGCTATCATTTCGCCGTTATCGCCGCATAAAGATAGAGGAGGGGAGTAAGCCGTTATCCCTTTAAGCTGGGCCAGTTTAGCACGTAAATAACTATTCGCCGCCACACCGCCGCCAATGACAACTGTATGTAAATTAAAATCTTTTAAAGATTTTTTAATTTTGGCCATGAGTTGACCAATGGCGGCGCGCTGGAAGCCGGCGGCAATATCGGCCTGTGTGTAACCTTCTTTTACTTTAAAAAGTTCCAGCTGGTTGATGACGGCATTTTTCAGCCCGCTGTAAGACATATCGTAACGATGGTTGCCTTTGTAGAGGTTGGCAAAGGGAAAGTTAAAGGCCAATTCATCGCCATCTTTACTCAATTTATCGATGGCCGGCCCACCGGGAAAACCCCAGCCGTAGTGTTTGGCCACTTTGTCGTAACATTCGCCGCAGGCATCATCAATGGTGCTGCCGATTACTTCTATATCATTGAAAGATTTAACCACCATCAAGGTGGTATGCCCGCCGGAGATGATGGCCCCCAAATAAGGATAATCAATGTTATGTACTAAATGATTAATATATAAATGCGCTCTAATATGGTCTACCGCTATGCTGGGGATATTTAGCGCCCACGCAAAAGCTTTGGCAAAGCTGGCCCCTACCAGCAAGCTGCCCACAAGGCCGGGCCGGTTGGTGTAAGCCACTGCGGTAATTTGGTTAGGTTTAATAGCGGCTTTAGCTAAGCACTCTTTTACGGTAGGTAGCGCTAGCTCGGTGTGCAGGCGGCTGGCTACTTCGGGGGCAACACCGCCAAAGGAACGGTGCTGCTCTATTTGGCTGGCGACTACGCCGGCTAAAATTTTATTGTTATGTAAAATGGCAACGGCAAATTCATCGCAGCTGCTTTCTATGCCTAATATCATGGGGTTAGTATATAAGAAAAAGTGATAATTGAAAAGTGAAAAGTTATTCTTTTTCGTGGCCATATCTCTTTTTTGTAGAATTTATAAATTATATAAATAAAAATAAAATTTAACTCGTAGTTGACACACATTTTGATTACAGTTACAATTATTTTTAGTTCTTAGTAAGGAGCCTTAAATGACCGGCAAAAAAGTAAACGAAAAAGACTTAGCCAAATTTCAAAAATATTACGATAGCACCCTTGCCTTTAAGTTGTTAAAAAAGTTGCGCAAAGCCACGCGTGATAAACCGCCTGTTGTGGCCGGCAGCGCCGGCGCCATCGTGGGCACACTAGGGCATTTGCTTTCAGCGCTGGAAAACCCCGCCACACCGCTGCCGTTAAAGGCCCTTATTATGGGCTGCATTGGTTATATTATTTACCCGTTCGATTTAATACTCGATTTTTTACCAATAGTTGGTTACGCCGACGATTTTGCCACTGCCGCCGGTGTGCTGGCTTTGTGTATTGGTTATAGTAAATTTACGATGAAAGATTTAGATGCCGAGATTGACGGCGAATTAAAGAAAGCTTAAATTGTTGTTTTATTTTTAGTAATGTCAAAATCTTTATGCAAAAGATAATTTTTCTTAAAACTTTTCAAAAATTTTTTTTACGGTTTTAATAAAATCGTGATAAAATACATTTAAGGAGATTTCTTAAATGACCATAGGTGTACCTAAAGAAATTAAAAATAACGAAAATCGCGTAGCCATGACCCCAACTGGGGTAGAGGTTATGGTTAAAGCCGGCCATCAGGTCTTTGTTGAGACGAACGGCGGTAATGGTTCGGGCTTTACCGATGCCGAGTATGTAGCCGCCGGCGCTACAATGGTAACGGCCAAAGAGGCTTGGGGCAAAGAGATGGTGGTAAAGGTAAAAGAGCCGTTAAAAGAAGAATACGCCTACTTTTATGAAGGGCTTATCCTTTTTACCTATTTGCACTTAGCCGCCGAAGAAGAGCTGACTAAAGCGTTAATCGACAAAAAGGTGGTGGCCATTGCCTACGAAACCGTCGAGCTGGCCGATGGCAGTTTGCCTTTGCTTACCCCAATGAGCGAAGTTGCCGGCCGTATGGCCACTCAAATTGGGGCCCGCTTCCTCGAGCGGCCGCAGGGTGGTATCGGTATGCTGCTGGGCGGTATCCCCGGTGTAAAAGCTGCCAACGTGGCCGTCATTGGCGGCGGCATTGTGGGTACTAACGCCGCAAAAATGGCCGTTGGTATGGGCGCTAACGTTACCATCTTGGATAGCAACCCTAAACGCCTGCGCGAATTGGACGATTTATTCGGCAACAGTGCTCAAACTTTAATGAGCAACAGCGCCAACATTGCAGAGGCCGTTAAAGAGAGCAATTTAGTGATTGGCGCCGTGTTGATACCGGGCGCCAAAGCTCCTAAACTGGTTAGTGAAGAGATGGTTAAAGCGATGAAGCCACGCTCGGTGATAGTTGATGTGGCCATCGACCAAGGCGGCATTTTTGCCACGATAGACCGTATTACCACCCACGCCGAACCCACTTACGAAAAGCATGGGGTGGTGCATTATGCCGTAGCTAATATGCCCGGCGCCGTGCCGCGTACCTCTACTTTTGGTTTAACCAATGTAACGTTGCCTTATGCCTTATTGATTGCGAGTAAAGGCTACAAAGCTGCTTTAGCCGATAACAAAGCCTTGCTTAAAGGTTTAAATGTTTATCAGGGTAAAGTTACTTACAAAGCGGTATCAGAGGCCTTTAGCTTGCCTTTCAGCGAGGCAACTGCACTCTTATAGCGCATAAATTGCTTTAGCACCGTAAATTTAAAGCCGTCTGTTAGGACGGCTTTTTTATCACATAGAAATTTTTTAATTACCTTGTCTGGCTAAAGCGCGGCGCTGGGCCCAAGTAAGCCTTTCGGGCTCGGCAGTGGCGGGAGCAGTTTCTTCAGCGGCGGCAATTACAGCTGCTGCGGGGCTGACGGTAGTGGCCGGCCCACCGGTAGCTACTTGCTGCGATGAAGCGGCGGTAGCCGCCGGAGCTGGGGTATTAACGGCAAAGTTTATTAATAAATTTTGCCGTCCGCCACCGGCCGGTAACCTAACATAAAGGGTGCGTTCATCGCTGTTGTACAGCCAGCCGCTGCTTACACCGGTTAAGCTCTCTACTTCGGTTAGTTGGTTATTAGCGGTATTTAAGGCTACGCTGGCAATGGCCGGTAAGCCGGTAAATAACAAATAATGTTCGTGGGCAGGGGTAACGCCAAGCTCTAGGTTAATGGCGCTGCTGCTTAACCACGTGGTACGTACATTATTAGCAAGGGTATAGACGGCTTGGCCGGCATTCATAGTAATATGCTGGCTGTGCACTTGCGGCATAAAAAGGCTAGGCCATAAGTAGGCGGCTATGTGTTCGTAACTAAAAAAGTTAGCACTGTAAGTTATACCGGCCCCTTCCCATAAAGCATAATGCGGCACAAAGCCGTTACTGCCGGCAAACGATAAGCTGGTGGTAATTAAATTTTCACCGATAAAACGCTCGTTATTTGCGGCGCTGCGGTTAAGGCCGCTTATAGACGAAGCATTAATTAACAAGTAACCGGTACGGATAGCGGCCTCCAGCTCTATTTTACCTAAAGCCGGGCGGTAAAGTACTAATCCTCTGTTAAGTAAAATAACCCGGCTAAGTAATTCGTTAAGCTGGTTATTAAGGGCGGTGCGTTCGGCCGGGCGGTTATCGGTTTGTACCGCCGCCAATAAAAAGAGGGCTTTACCGGCGGTAATTAAGCTGTCCTCGTTGGTATCTACCCTAGCGGCTAAGGTGGCCAGCTGGTTACGTAAGGTAAGTTGGCTGCCGCTTAAAACTAAATTGTATAAATTAGCCGTTAAAAAGATGGAGCCGTCGTTAGCGGCAAGTGCCGTTCTTACTTGTTGTAACAGCTGAGTTTGATGAGTTAAATGAGCCCCGTTGGCAGATTCTAGTTGGCCAAAGTAAGCGGCGCTAAGCATAGTTAAGTTGCTGCGGTTAGCGGCCGCTGCCTGCCCAAGCAGAGGGCTGGCCGTTAAGGCGTTATGCACCAATAAAGCTTGCTCGTTAAAGCCGGCTTGCCCGCTGCTTAAAGTGTGGCCGTGCGTTTGGTTGTTAAAACGGCTGTTTAACTGGCTGATGGCCCGGTTTTGTTCATCGCTT
>WRBN01000108.1 GCA_009784515.1 Spirochaetaceae bacterium
ATAACCCTGTGGTATCTAACATTTTTTACTCCTTAAATGTAAATAATTGATAACTGAAAGGTGAAAACTGAAAGTGGATAGCTTTTTAATTCTTAATTTTCATCTTTCACCTTTCACCTTTCAGTTACCACTACTCAATTACGGGTTGTTAATTCTTCACTTGAGGAAATATTTTGGAAAATTTTGATATTTTTTAAGGTTGGTTTGGCTAGATAAAATTGCTAGACTAGCTAGCCATCTATAAATACTATTGATGTCTATAAAAGGATAGTTACCCTAATTTATAATTAGGCAAGTAAATAATTAAAAAAGCAGATACACATATGTATAAAAGCCACCCATACAGTTAAAATCTTTCACCTAAGGCTGCTATTCCCTTATATTTTATCACTATGCAAATTAAATCAAAAGTTATAAATTATAATTGTAACTCTCTTGACTAAAACTAGTATCCGGCGTATTATTACTAGATTTTTAAATTAGGAGATGATGATGGATTCACTAATCTGGGGTATCCTCCCACCGTTACTAGCTATTGTTTTAGCTTTTATCACCAAAAATGTTATCTTTTCGCTTTTTTCCAGCATTATTGCTGGGGCCCTCATTGTGGCCGGCGGTAACCCGGTGGTCGCCCTTACCAACATTGGCGATATTGTGGCTATGCGGCTTTCTGACGAATGGAATATCCGCATTTTTTTATTTTGTGCTTTGCTGGGTGGTTTTGTGGGGCTGTTAAGCAAAACCGGCTCGGCCCGTGCCTTTGGCCTGTGGGCCAGCCGTTTTATTAAAGGTAAAAAAAGCGCTCAAATATGGACATGGTTTTTTAGCCTAATCATCTTTATTGACGATTACTTTAGTTTGATGTCGGTGGGTAACGTTATGCGTCCCGTTACCGATAGCAACAAAGTATCACGCGCTAAGCTATCTTATATTATCGATAGCACCGCTTCGCCCATTTGTGTAATTATGCCCATTAGCAGCTGGGTGGTGGCCATTATGAGTTATATCCGTAACTCGGTGGGTTTTAGCGAGCTAAACATTAGCGAAATGAGCTTTTTTATGCGCTTAATCCCTTTTAACTTGTATGCTTTAATTGCCATTTTGATGGTACTGGTAGTAGCTCTTAGCGGCCGCGACTACGGCCCGATGGTAGCCAGCGAAAAACGAGCTAAAGAAGGCAAACTTTACAACGAAGATATTTATGGTAAGTTAGATGTAGTTATTAGCGAAGAAAAAACTAACGCCCGCTTTTTTGATATGCTCATACCTATCTTTATTTTAATTGCTTTATGTGTGGTGGCTTTTCCTTTTACCGCCGATTTGCCTGAAGGCACTGCCGCTACCTTTTTAAATGGTTTTGCTTATGCCGATAGCAGCAAAGCTTTGCTTTATGGCGTACTGGCCGCTTTAATTTTTACTTATATTTACTTTTTAGCGCGCCGTGTGTTAAGCATTAAAATTGCCAGTGATGCCCTTATTGATGGCGTAAACAGTATGGTTTCGGCCCTAGTTATTTTAACACTGGCGTGGACGATTGGCCACATTATTAGCAGTAGCCCCGAAGATTTAGGCCTTAACTTGCCCGCTCATTTGGATAGGTTAATCCAGCAGGGCAGCTTCCCGCTACCATTATTGCCGATTAGCGTTTTTGTTATTTCGTGTTTTATCAGCTTTGCCACCGGTACCAGCTGGGGCACCTTTGGCATTATGGTGCCGGTAACTTTGCCTATCGCCGTAAGCCTTGCCACCGCTAACGGTCTTGCCCCCGATGCTATGCTTAACTTTAGTTTGGTAAGTGTGGCCGCCGTACTCTCCGGTGCCGTCTTTGGCGACCATTCCAGCCCTATTTCGTCCACCACCGTTTTAGCTAGTGCCGGAGCCGGCGCACCTTTTATCGAGCACTTAACTACACAGTTGCCTTATGCTTTGCTGGTGGCTTTTTCGGCCGGTGTGGGTATTTTGGTGGCCGGTTTTACTTTAAACCCTATTATTTCTTTTATGGTAGCTTTAGTGGTTTTTGGTGCATCCTTTTTTATACTTACCGAACAGCGGGCTCGCCTGCACCGCAAAGAATAATGAAAAAGCCCTCTCCATTGTAAAAAATTAATAAGCAAAAAACCCCTTGCCGAAGCAGGGGGTTTCTTACATCTTACATACCACAGAAAGGAGTCTACTTTTTTATGGATAAGGAAAGTAAACTACTCTCGGGCGGAAGGATTCGAACCTCCGGGATGACTGGATCAAAACCAGTTGACTTACCACTTGTCGACGCCCGAAAAAAGAGTAACTTTTAAAGGTAAATTACAGCTCATCATCGTAATGGTTAGCACTAATCTGCCCTTCTGTTTTAGTATACTCCGAAATAATAAGTTGTTGCAAGTGCCCCCTAAAATCGGTACTAATAGGGTGCGCTACATCTTTATAATCGCCTTTTTTAGTTTTGCGGCTAGGCATAGCAATAAAAATACCATCTTTACCCTCTATAACCTTAACATTATGCACCACAAAAGCATCATCAAAAGTTACTGTAACATAAGCCTTTAACTTACCAGTAACACTTACATTACGCACCCTAATGTCGGTAACATTCATATAGTAAAACTCCTTTGTTTTTAATAAAACCCAATTTGCGTATTAATACAGTATAGGGCATTTTGTAAAAATAGCAAGGTTAAAGTTGTTAAGTTTTGCAGTTTTTTATCCAAAAAATAGCTACACAAAAATTAAGTACAAAGTGATAAAAGCGGTCAATTAATGGGGAAAGTTTTTTGGTCTTTGCTATAGAAGTCAAGGAATAAGCTGACAAAGGGAATTCTTTCATCAGCTTATTCTTTGTCATTTAAAAACTTTTTAACCTCACTTATCAGCTTATCGCCTTCCCCATACAGCCTTTTGGCTTTGGGTAAGGCATTTAACAAATTGCTGCCGTAATTTTTGGTAAGCACACGTTTATCAATAATAAACACCGCCCCATAGTCGCCGCCTTTACGGATAAGCCGGCCAAAACCTTGCTTTAACTTAATGGCCGCTTCCGGTAATTGCAGCTCGTTAAAGGCACGCAGTCCCTGCCGCTCAAGATGTTCGGCTTTGGCTTCGGCCAGCGGTGCGGTGGGCGGATAAAAAGGCAAGCGGCAAATTATTACCGTTTTAAGGGCGATATTGTCAATATCAACACCTTCCCAAAAACTGTCGGTACCTAGTAAAACGGCTTTACCGCTGGTCTCAAATTGTTTAATCAGTTTGCCTCTATCGGCATCGCCTTGACAAAGCAATAAAATACCGGCTGCTTCTAAATCATTTTGAATCGCGGCCGCCACATCGCGCAGCAATTTATAGCTGGTAAAAAGCACAAGACCGCGCCCCTGTGTGGCGGTAAACAAATTAAGTAAAAAATTGACGGTATAATTTAAATAATCTTGCTGCTGGGCTTGCGGGTCGTAGCTATCGCTGGCGATGGCCAATAAAGCTTGCGCACCGTAATTAAAAGGTGAGGCAAAACTTTGTTCGGCTACCTCGCGAGCAGTGTAATTATAAAGGCCCAGCCGTTTTTTAAAGTAACTAAAATCGTCGCCTACGGCTAATGTGGCCGAAAGCATAGCTACACTGCTGTATTTTTGGTAAACTATCTCTTGCATTTGCCCGCCTATATCCAATGGCGTGGCCAGATAACGGTAGTAACTTTCGCCAAAACTAGTATTGTTGCGCTCACCCCAAAAAACAATCGTTTGCTCTTCGTTATAATGGGTAAACCGTTCGCAGATGGCTGCTATACCG
This sequence comes from Spirochaetaceae bacterium, assembly GCA_009784515.1. Taxonomy (NCBI): domain Bacteria; kingdom Pseudomonadati; phylum Spirochaetota; class Spirochaetia; order Spirochaetales; family Spirochaetaceae; species Spirochaetaceae bacterium. The sequence goes on from WRBN01000108.1 coordinate 3,775, forward strand.
GCCAGCCGGGCGGTAGCCAATTTAAGCTCAAGCACGGCGGCTTCGTTAGTCCCGGCACTGCTCAAACGCTCTAGGCTATAGCATAACTCAGTTAATGCACTGCCTAGCTCTTGCATAGGGATAACCACCCCCTGCTCCAACTGGCCGGTTAAATGTTTTAACCTAAAGTTATCTTCTAGATGGCGGCTGCCGGCCACATTTAATTTATCTAATTTCAGTTGTACTTCATCGTAAAGGCGGTAAATTTTATCCAACAGCTTTTTATCGCCGTCTTGCTCAAAGTTAGTTAAAACACCCAAAGCCCGCCCGCCTTTACGGCGGTGAAGCCGCAGCAGCTGCTTCGTTAAACTATAACGGTTAAACCCGGCCGAAAAAAACTCGGTGGCCGAGCGCTCAATATTATGCGCTTCATCAAAAATAATTTTGCTGTAGTTAGGCAAAATGGCCAGTTCACCTTCACCTTCGGAGCGCATAACCATATCGGCAAACAAAAGATGGTGGTTGGTGATAATTATTTTAGCTTGATGGGCTTCTTTACGCATTTTATAAACAAAACAGTCGCTGTAGTTAGGGCAGCGCGCCGCTAGGCAATTATCGCTTTCGCTGTTTATTTTTGCCCATAAATCGCCGGGCACGGTAAAGTTAAGCTCGCTTTTATCACCGGTTTTACTGCCTTTGTACCACAACTCTAAACCGGCCAGCTCGCTGTCATCGGTAACAAAAAGAGCTTCTTCTATTAAAACATCTTTAAAACGGCGCAAACACAAATAATTAGCGCGCCCTTTGGCTAGCACCACCTTAATATGTTTTAAATTAAGCAGCTTAGCTACCATAGGCACATCTTTTTTTAAAAGTTGTTCCTGCAAAGCAATGGTAGCGGTACTAATAACAATACGCTCATTATTTTGACTAACCCACTTAAAACTGGGGATTAAATAACCGTAACTTTTACCAACGCCGGTAGCCCCTTCGGCGAGGACGATACTGTTATCGTTAAAACCACTGCCAATAA
>WRBN01000109.1 GCA_009784515.1 Spirochaetaceae bacterium
ACATTTTTTACTCCTTAAATGTAAATAATTGATAACTGAAAGGTGAAAACTGAAAGTGGACAGCTTTTTAATTCTTAATTTTCATCTTTCACTTTTCAGTTACCACTACTCAATTACGGGTTGCTGTTTCTTCACTTGAGGAGAAAGTTTAAATTTTTTTTGATAAGATGAAAACTGGGCTTAAATATTCGTTCGCAGATGCCAAATGTTTTGTATGGCAATCTATTTTTATTTCTGTTTGGCGCCTATAGATAAATAGTTATCTACAAAAGTTGCTTATTTTTTAAAAATTAGTTATTATATATACTGAGGAGATAACTCACTTGATATACCTAGATAACAACGCCACCACTAAAGTGGACGACCGTATAGTAGCTGCTATGCAGCCCTATTTTAATATACATTACGGCAACCCCAACAGTTTGCACACGATGGGGCAAACTGCCCGCAAAGCAATGGCCACCGCCTTAAACCAGCTTTATGCCGGTATTAATGCCCGCGATAACGATGACATTATTGTCAACAGCTGCGCGACCGAAGGTAATAACCATGTGCTAATGGGTATTTACTACGATTTAATCCGTACCGGGAAAAAGAAAAAAATTATTACCAGCAGCGTCGAGCACCCGGCGGTAAGCCATACCCTCAAATTTTTAGAGAGTTTAGGAGCTGAGGTATCCTACCTGCCGGTGAATACCGAAGGGCTAATTAACATAGCCGATTTACAGCACGAGCTGACCAACGATACCGCTTTGGTAACTATTATGTGGGCCAACAACGAAACCGGCCTTATCTTTCCTGTTACCGAGTTATGTGCAATAACTCATAAAGCCGGAGCTCTTTTTCATACCGATGCTGTGCAGGCCATCGGTAAAGTGCCGGTAGATGTGCAGGCCAGTAATATCGATTTTTTAACTTTTAGCGCCCATAAATTTCATGGCCCTAAGGGGATTGGCGGTCTGTACATTAAAGAAGGTCTTAAACTTACGCCTCTTTTACACGGCGGCGAGCAGATGGGCGGCAAACGTGCCGGCACCATCAATGTGCCTTATATGGTAGGCATGGGGCTGGCGATGGAGCTGGCGGTGGCCGGGTTAACCGATGAAGACAGCCGTGTGCGCAGCCTGCGCGACCAGCTGGAAGAAGCCATAACGGCTATCCCCGATACCATTATTATCGGCAAAAATTACCCGCGTACCCCAAACACCAGCTTAGTAAGCTTTAAAGGTATTGAGGGCGAAGCTATGTTGTGGGATTTAAATAAAAATGACCTAGCCGCCAGCACCGGCAGCGCTTGCAGTAGTGAAGATTTACAGGCTAATGCTACCTTTCAGGCGATGAGTATGGATACCGATTTAGCCCACACCGGCATTAGGTTTAGCTTAAGCCGTTTTACTACCCAAGACGAAATTACCGCTGCTATTAAAATAGTTAAAGATTGTGTGCAAAGATTACGTGCCATAAGTACCTACACAAAGCTATAGGTTTTGTATAGGTACTAACTAATAGCCAACAGATAATAGTTAAGATTGCTTATAGTAACTTTCTTCATTTTGTGTTTTAGCGTATTTCGCGGTTAGACATTTTTTCTACCGCGAAAGGCGCTAAACACGCGAAAAACTCATTGCCAGAACTATCTCCATTATCAACATTTTTTACTTCTAACTTCATCAGTTTTCTTTTATGATAAATTTGTTAAAGCCGCTACCGCCGCCCCTAACATACTGGCGTTATCTACCTTAATTAGCTCGAAATAGCGCAAATTTTCACCCTGCAAAAAATGCTCCAGATAACTTTGTACGCGCTCTTTGAGTTTAGGCATGCCGTAAAAGGCACTGCCATCGGCAATAATGGCTAAGGGGCTGGTAACCTCCCTGCCTTTACCGGTTTTTAAAATAACGGCGGCTAAATTAATAGCAACAAGTTTAGCTAAACGTAGCGCTAATTGGTCAAAAAGATAATAGAGCTTGGTATATTCCTGTATCGTAATGATTTGCTGCAAATGATTAAAGCTATGCCGGCCATTGGGGTCGGCTAAAAAATTACTGACATCGACGGTAGTAAAGGTAAGTTTACTTAAGGACAAACTACTTTCTTTAGTAAATAAACCTTCGTTGATAGCTTGTTCTAAAGTAATTTTACATAACTTATCAAAGTAAGCCCCGCTAAGCATTTTCTCAAAGGTATTTTGCTGCGGGTTTTGCGTAGCGGCAGCCACTAAATAATCAAAGCTGCCGCGATAGTGATTTTTAAAGTTCCCACTCTCCATATTAATAATTTGGCTGTGGGCACCAATTTGGCTGCCTTCCTCAAAATGGGCTTTGCCAATATTTTGATTAAGCTCTTCATAAGCCGTGTTACAACCGGTGCCTAAAATAAAACCGATGTAACCGCCATAATTTTTAGTTAAGGTCGCCCCCATAAGTAAAGTGGTAACGGTATCGTTAAGCACCACAACTTTGTAGCCGGTAGTATGCCCTAACTCTTTAAGAGCTTTAAGTAAACCTTCACCCACACATCGGCCAACAACTTGTGGAGCTTTAATCTCTTTGCTAAAGGTAATAAGTTTACCATCTTTATTCGCAGTACTCTCGGCAGCGTAACTAAAACAAAAACCTATCTTATCACTTTTATCGGCCACTAAACTTAATCTTTGGGCTAACTCGTTAAAAAACTCTTCAGCCGTTACTTCGCCACTCACACCGGGCATAGTGCCTTTGCTAAAATCTTCAATAACGGCCTCTTTTTGTTCATTAAAATGCACTAAAGCTGCCCGTAAGTTGGTACCGCCGGCATCTAGCACTATTACCTTTTTGTTAATAGCTACACCACCAGCCACCTCAATACGCGTAGGCAACATCATTACCCCTATGGGGTTAGTTGTGTTAAGGTTAGCCGTCATCTCGGCCAAAAAATCGGCCACTTGCTCGGCCATATCTACGCTACTGCGGTGCATTTTATGTTTAATTAAAAAATTATCAACTTCAATCATTTTTATTCTTCCTTAATTAAAGGTACAAAATTACCGGCTGCCGCCTTTAGCAACCTATCGTTAAGCGCCCGGCCTAATAGCTGCCGGCTTGGTAGTACCGCTACTATTTTAACACAATTTTGGCTAAAACGGGCCAGTTCTTTGTATAAATTACTTGCATAATCGTTAAAATTATCAAAACTACTAACATTCCAGCCGGCCGGTAAAGATGGAGGCGGCTTAACCAAGCAAAGTAAGCCTAACTTTTCACGACCATAAAGTTTAACAAGATAATCAAAGTTAAAATATTGTTCTTTAATGAGATATAAAGGTACAGGCGGCCGGTAATGCGCATATTTTTGACCGGGACTACGCGGAGTTTCCTCTTTAAGTTCTTCGCCTAAAGTAATTTTTTGGCTTAAAGCTTCCTCTAGCTCTTCAAGGCTAATAGCTCCAGAGCGCAATAAAATTGGCTCATTTGGATTAAGCAAAGAAACAACGGTGGATTCTAACCCCCATTCTATCTTGCTATCATCTTGAATAATGGCGGCAATCTTGCCGTCCAGCTGCTCTTTAACCATCTCAAAAGTAGTGGCACTCAGTCGGCCCGATAAATTCGCCGAAGGCGCAGCAATGGGCAGCTCCGCCAGTTGCAACAATTTTTGAGCAACGGGGTGAGACGGCACACGCACCGCCACACTATCCAGTCCTGCCGTAGCGATAGAGCAAACCACTCCGGCAATTTTGGGCAGCACCAAAGTAAGCGGGCCGGGTGCAAAACTAGCAAGCAGTTTTTCGGCCGCTTTGTTAAGCTTAGCCACCTTAGCCACCTCATCAACATTATAAAGATGAATAATAAAAGGGTTATCGCTAGGTCTGCCTTTAGCTGCGTAGATGGCTTTGCAAGCTTCGTCATTTAAGGCATTAGCGCCCAGACCATAAACGGTTTCGGTAGGAAAAGCCACAAGGCCGCCATCTTTAATAATAGCGGCGGCCTCATCGAGCTGAGTTACATTAAGCATACACGTAAGCATAACCCATTATAACATAATATATAATGAGTTACAATAAACGAATAGCATAAACCTCTATATAAGCCGGGCGGTTACGGCCTTGATCCACCTCGCCGCTAATCTCTACCAAATCGCCGGGGCCAACTTGCAGGCCATTCCAGCGGCGGGCATAAATTTCTACCCTAATTTCACCGGTACTATCTCTAAAAAGATAATAATTTCCGCTAATATGACTAATAATGTGGCCGGTTAAAACAACACGGCTATCATCACGCATCGTATGCGCTTGGGCTACAGTAACGCTTTGGCCTTGCCGTACGTTTTGCCCTTGATTAGACGGCCCGGTAAAACCCGTTTGCGCCACTAAGCCAATGCCCGAAGTTAAAAGTAAAACCAAACTTAATAAAATAATTTTCTTCATAATCTTTTCCCTCTTTTTGCTTACTATAAAATTTTATAAACCCCATATTAACAATATAGATTTTATAACTTAAAAAACGTTACAATTTAACGAACTAAACGAATACTGCCCCTGCTGCCTACATCAACATAAGTACGGCCGCTGCTGCTGCTAATATAACCGCTAATTTCCACCAAATCGTTTGGACCAAAAGATAAAGCCCTTGTGTGGCGGCGGTCAATC
>WRBN01000110.1 GCA_009784515.1 Spirochaetaceae bacterium
CGAATAAACCCTTTCGTTAAAGAGTTTAGTGTCCCTATTTCATTCCTTGAACCTGCCATAACTTTCTCCTTCTTTCATTATAGCTTGTCCTCGAATAGCTTAACATATACAGCAATGACAAAGTACACTAGTGTGGCACTCCCGGTAAGTTAGGTAACTATCCTTTTATAGGTACTAAATTCTAGTTTTTTGCTTCTTGTTTACAAAAGTAAAGTTATATGTTAATATAGGTTAATGAATAAATACACTCTAACTGCAGAAGAAACTTTACAACTAAAAAATATTCAAAATGCTTATTACATGCAGCCATCATTGGCTTTATGTGATGAATTTTTAGTTGAAAATGGTGTTAAATTAGCCTTTAATCAACTTTATAATTTTTTGCAGTTAGCTTTTCCTAAGGTGCAAATTATTTTAGAGGAACGCAAAAAAGCAGGTTTAATTAATGATATATCGCAAACGCAAAAATCAATCGTAGGTAAAAGTTTCTCTAACTTAATAGAATATGTCTTTTTAAAAAATAAAGAGGCAGGAAATATTGAACCACATATTTTAATTACCAGTAAAAGCACAGCTGTTAAAAAATTTGGTGAAGACTTTACTATTTATGTTGATGGTGAGCAGCAAAAACCAGACTGTGATTTGGTTATTTATAATAGTGTTACTAACAAATTTATTATTTTATCACTTAAAACCTCTCTTCGTGAAAGGGCTGGGCAAACCTACAAGTGGAAGTTATTATTAGAAATTGCCCACTCTTCCAGCGATATTAAGGCCAAGTACGATATTGAATATAAGGGGAAAAATATCCCTCTAGTCTGTTTTGCTACGGTTAATTTTTATAATGAAATTAATAACCCACAACAACGCGGAATGTTTAAGTTTTTTGATAAAGCCTTTATAGCCAAAGAGGTGGAACATGGCGATTTTATTGCCGATTTTTCTACCTTGCCTACATTCATTAAGGAAAACTTATAAATGTATAAGGTTATTCGTAATAAAGAACTTGATTTTTTAGGTCAATCATACTCTACGGTTTCTCCCAATTTACATAAATACCCTGCCACTATGTTACCACAAATTGGTAACTATTTGCTTAATGAACTTAACGCCAACAAGGGAAGTATGCTCGACCCTTATTGTGGTAGCGGCAGCTCTTTTGTGAGCGGCTTACAAGCAGATTTTGAGAGACTAGTTGGTTATGATTTAAATCCGCTCGCTATTCATATTTGCCAGAGTAAGTTCACTAAAATTAATTTAAATGAATTAAAGCAACAAATTATCAAGTTAAGAGAAGCTGTTTATGAAGCTTTAAAAAAAGATAGTTTATCTTTACTGGATAATGAAAGTGATAAAATAACGAATTTTACTTATTGGTTTTCGGCAGAAGTAGCGAGAGATTTACGTTTAATAAAATATTTTATAAATTTTATAAAAAAAGAGGGTAGTAAGAAATTTATCTCACTTGCTTTTGCCGAAACTGTACGCGAATGTTCTTATACACGCAGTAACGAATTTAAAATGTATCGTATTAAAGAGGAGCAGACTTTACTCTTTAATCCCGATGTTTATGGCTTATTTTTTGCTAAATTAGAGCGTAATTTAGCTATTTATCAAAGTTGTTATTACCCATTATTGACGGAAAAGAGAGAGCTAAATTTTCATAATAATGTTTTTCATAACAGCAATAAAAAATATGATGTGGTTCTAACCAGTCCACCTTATGGTGATAGTAAAACCACTGTAGCCTATGGCCAGTTTTCCTTATTTGCCAATGCATGGGCTGGTATAGAGAGAGCTAATAGCTTAGATAATAATTTAATGGGTGGTAAAAGAGCAAAAACTTTATTTGAAAATAGTTTAATTAATACTCAACTTTGGCAAATTAATGAACAAGATGATAAACGGGCATTGGAGATTTCAAGCTTTTATTATGACCTTGATAGCTCTATTCGGGAAGTTGCTAAGGCCGTAAAGTTAGGAGGGTATGCCATTTATGTAGTGGGTAATAGATTAATTAAAGGGATAACTTTAGCTACAGACCAATTTATTGCCGAGCGTTTTGAACGATATGGTTTTAAACATTTAATAACCTATCAAAGATTGCTTAGTAATAAACGTATGCCCGTACAAAATTCACCTAGTAATGTTAAAGGTATTAAGGCTAATACGATGCTTTATGAGTATGCTGTTGTTTGTACGGCTGTAGGTAATAAAAGTTAAAAGATATTTTTTATTGAGTACCTATAAAAGGATAGTTGCGATAAGTTAGCATAAAATTTCCCTTTCTAAATTATATTTAAAAGGAAAACAGCGTATCTAACATTATGGCCGCCTTGACAAAACAAGCTAACTTAATTACAATAATCATAAATTTACTGAGGAGCGCTCCCATAGCACCGGAGCAAATAACCATGAAAAAAAACCTACACCCTAATTACATTGACGCTACCGTAACCTGCGTTTGCGGTAACAGCTTTAACACCCGCTCTACACGCGGTAACCTTAATGTAGAAATTTGTTCGGCCTGCCACCCATTTTTTACCGGTAAACATAAATTGGTAGATACCGCCGGCCGTATCGATAAATTTAATAAGCGTTATGGCGTAAAAAACACCTAACCTATAACTACTCATTATTGAGCAGCCTATTAAAGCCAAGTTTTAGCTTGGCTCTTTTAATTGTAAATTACTCTAAAGGGCTCTATGGCCATTAAAGACTCTTGGTTATAGAGGTTAAAATTAAAGGGGCTAGCCATAACGGGCAAATTTAAATTACTAGCCGCAAGCAGCCGTCTGACAAAAGAGGTACCAAAAGAGGCTTGGGCTTCGTGGTAGCTAATATTATAGTAATTAAGTTCGGCTAAATTAGCGGCTTGCTCGATGGCTTGGGCGAGGCCGCCGATGTTATCTACTAAGCCTAACTCTAAAGCAGCCGGACCGCTAAAGATACGGCCTTGCGCCAGCTCATCGGCCTCCATTAAGTTACCGGCCCGTCCGTTATCTATTAATAACTGCAAAAAGTTTTGATAGGTAAAATCTACCGAAGATTGCATTAAGCTAAGTCTTTCGGTGGTAGGTTGGCTAAAGGGCGAAAGCGGGTAAGCATGGTTGGTGGTGGCCAGGCCATCGCTGTAAATACCGTGTTCGGCTAAAAGGTTATGGGCCGCCACAAAGTAATTAAATACCCCAATCGAGCCGGTTAGGGTAATGGGCTCGGCCCAAATTTCATCGGCCGCTAAACTAAAAAGGTAAGCCCCGCTGGCCGCCGCCCCGCTCATAGTAATAATAACCGGCTTATGTTCTTTGGCCTTAAGGATAGCCTCGTACAGCTGCCAGCTGGCCATTACTTCGCCGCCGCCTGAATTTACCCTAATAACGATAGCGGCTACCCTATTATTATGAGCTAGGTCATCAATAATATTGGCATAACTGGTGGCGTTAATAACTCCCTCTACCTCTGCGCCATTCATAATGGTACCGGTGGCATGGATAACGGCAATTTGCGGGGTACTGCGGTTAAGCCAGTTGCGCAGCCGGTTGCTGCCGTGCCTTCTTAAGCCGGTTAAATAAGCGCTGTGCGCTAGGTAATTGGCATCTATGCCTTGCTCCAGCAGTAAATCTTCCAGTTGGTCCCACATATCATCGTAACTGGCGATGTGGTCTACCAAGCCGTGCTCTAAAGCCAGTAAGGCGGCATTATTCCCGGCATTTACCAGCAAGGCCGGGCGGTTATCAACATAATGGTTAAAACGTTCGGTATTAAGGTTGTTTTGGCCGGCTAAAATATTGGCGGTGATGGCCTGCCAATAATCTTGCATAAAGGCAGCATAAAGGGCATGGTTACCTTCGGTCATTTGGTTGGCTAAAAAGGGCTCTACGGCGCTTTTGTAGCTGCCGGCCCGGCTAACATAGGCGGTAAGGCCGTATCTTTGCAAAGCTTCGGCAAAATATAAATTTTGCATCGCCACTCCGCTTAAGTTGATGCTGCCAAAAGGGTTAAGCCAAATGACATCGGCAAAGGTAAGCAAGCTGTAGCCGGCCGTGCCTACATTGCCGGCATAACCATATAAAGGCTTGCCGCTTTCGCGGTAAATATTAATGGCGCTTATAACTGTTTGTACGGCCCCTATGGTAGCGCCGGCAAAACCGTTTAAGTTAATAAATACGGCATCAATACGGTTATCATCGGCAGCGGCCGCTAAGACACGGGCAATATCGCGGGCATAATGTTCGTTGCCCCTAAAACTTTGCGGGCTGGCTTGCTCCAGCAACACGCCGTTTAAATTAATAATTAATAAATTAGAGTTAGCCATTGGCGTGGGTACTTCATCGATACGGCCGGTGAGCACTAAAAATACGAGTAACATTGCCAAAAAAGCTATTAGGGTTATTAACATAAAAATACTGTGCAGTATTTTGTAAAAAGTGGTAAAAAGTTTAGCCATAATTTAATATAGCTTTATTTGCTGTTTTAGTCTAGGCCA
>WRBN01000111.1 GCA_009784515.1 Spirochaetaceae bacterium
AGGCTATTAGCAAAATCGCGCAAAGCGTTAGCTAAATACTGGTTAATTTCTTCTTTAGTGATTGCACCGGCCTGATGAGTTGTATCACCCGGATTTTTTTCGATAATTACCGATATACCATCAAATAAGTTAGTCATACGTCCTAAAAAGAGCGAACCTTTACCTACTATCATCGTACGCTTAATTTTACCGCTTAAAATATCTTCTACTGCAAAACCCAAATACGGCACACCCGATGGGATATGGCCCTGTGTAGGCGCAAAACCCGGCATACCGTGTTTAAGGATAAAAGCCGGCATTTCTTCGCGAGTAAGGTCGCCTATTTTAACCCCGATAGCGGCTATCATTTTATAGTTACCTTCCGGCACATCACCGGCGCCGGCCGGCTTGGTAGCATTTGGGTCTTGCATCTCCACAGAATATTTATCAATATCGGTAACTTTTAAACCGGCTTTGGCCAGCGGCTCACTAATAAGAGCGGTCATTACCGCTTGCGGCGCGCTGCCGGTGGCTACCTTATGTTTACCCAGCAAATCGGTGCGGATAATTGGATGTTGGCCGTCGTTCGGGCCAACTAAGGCGGCAAAAGCCCCTATCACATCTTCCACAATCGGTAACTGCTTAGCCACATTACTTTTACCGTTCATGCCCAGCTTCGCTGTGGCCCCGCCGGCTACTACGAGTACGTGCCCGTAGGCGCCGCCTTGCACCAAGCTGGCCGCCGTAACGAGGGCGTGTGTGGGAGCGGCGCAAAACCCGCGAATATCAAAACCGGTGGCATTACTTAGCCCGGCCACCTCAGCAATGGCTTTGGCAAAGTTACCGCCGCCGCGCTGGTTCATATCACCGCAAGCCTCTTCGGAGCACTCTATCACTAAATCGATGATTTTAGGGTCAAGTTTATATTTTTTAAGATACTCTTTAACGGCCAATACCGCACTGGCTTTAGCCGCCAAATTTTCAAAGATGGTATGCGCATTTAAATTAATATCCACATCATGAGCTTTTTTGATACAACCCACCAATTTTTCATGAACATACAGCCCTTCGGCCCCTTCATTTTTGATAAGCGCTTCTATTTCACTAAGCGGACTGCCTTCTTTAACTTTAACCAGTTCGGCCTCCACCTCGCCTTTAGAGCGATAACTTAGCTCGCCGGCTAAATAATCCGCTTGCCTCTCGGCCATAAAACTTTTTTCTAACCAGACTAAATCGAAAGAGTCGGCCAGCTTCATTAAAAAGATAAAATCGGCTTCGTTGATAATACGGCCAAATTTACCGTCGGTTTTAGCCTCAAAGTTAGGCTCTCCCCTTAACTCATCGGGGTGTAGGTTACCTATATAAGCCTGATTGGGACCATAATTTACCGCTTGCTCAAAGCTGCGTAAATATTTTTTAACTTCGCTAAGATACGACGAATTGGGGTTGACCGTACGCTCGACACTTTGCGTAGTACCGTTATGCATAACCATATCCGGCGCGTGCGCCAAAGCGTAGCTGGCCCCTTTAAGTACGGCGTAGTTCATAAATTTTCTCCCTCAAAATTTTTAAATTGTTTTCTTCATAAAAACTCGTTCATCTCCCTCCGTTGTAGAGATGATGGTTACTTCATTCACACCTGTGTGGTACTCAAACCCTTGTTTTAAATACCACTTTATGGCCCTTTCATTATCTTTACGTGTTCTTAATATCACATTTTTTACCGGAATGTTTTTAAAAATATGTTTTAATAATTCTTCACCAATTTTGTTATTTCGGTAATCAATATGTACACCTAAATCACCTATATACCAATATTTACTAGCTTCATCTAAGTTATTTTTTAATTCTTCATATCTTTCTTTTTCCGTTAATAAAGGGACAGCGGCCGTAAAACCGACTACTTTATTTTCATCACCACAAAGATAGATAATACCCCTTTTTCTAAGATAATCTTCAAAAACTTTTTTAACGTTATCAAAGTCGTCCCATTCTTTTTCATTGTAATGAGAGGAGGTACCAAAGCAATTACCAAAAGTTTTATGCAACCCATTATTAAGGTGATTTAATAATTCTTCGTAATTTTTAACTAATAAATATTGATAATTATCCACACAATCTCCTATTACAACTTAATAAGCAGCCCGTTACGAAAAAATAAAACAGACTGCTTATCATCATAAACTTCTATTCAAAAACTGTTTGCTCGCTCACTTCAGTCTGTAAAGCTTTTAAACTCTTCTCTACCAAAGTTTTGCGCAACTTTTTCTCTTCGGCCTCATTTAAGTTTGGATTACCCAGCGGGTACGGAATAGCCACCGCCGGCACAATCCTGTTAGCCCCAACTGTCAGCGAAATAGGCACTATGGTACAGATATGCACAACTGTAATACCTGCCCGTTCAATTTCCTTTACCATCGTTGCCCCGCAACGTGTACAGGTGCCTCAGGTGCTGGTTAAAATAACAGCATCAACTTTATCTTTAATAAGTTCCGCCGCTATCTCCTTAGCGTACTCTACCGAACTTTTTACCGAAGTACCGTTACCCACGGTAGTATAATAATACGGATACAAATCACCAATCTTCCCCTCGTTCTTTAAATCGATGAGTACATCAATCGGTAAAACACGGTTAGGGTTGGCATTAGCATAAGTTGGGTCGTAGCCGCCGTGCGCCGTTTCGGCCATTTCGGTGATAGGATAGCGCCCGTATTTTTGCGCCGAACTGGCCTCGATGTGGTCGGGGTTACCCTTTGGCACAATGCCGCCGCTGGTTACCACCGCTATCTTAGCTTTGCTAATGTCCTTAATAGCCGGAGCAATGGGCACACGGTCGAAGGCCGGCATTAAATACTCGCTGCCAAAAGGCTGTTTGGTGAGTTTTTTTACCAACATATCTACCGCACGTTTGGCCCCAATTTCTTGGGCAAAAATAGGCTGGCGCGCCCCGCCGCGTTCGATGTAACCTTCTTCGCTGGCACTACCAATCATCTCTTTTTTGACTAACTTTTTAGCCAGCTTAACGATGGCGGGCATCGCCTCGCGCATACCGGCGGCATTATCTTTAGTAGCTACAATGTAGATACTTTCTTTAAATAAATCGACACCCGGATTCTCGATGTACATACCGCTAACTACCGGGATTTTGAGCTCATCTTGCACCAGTTTAGCTACCGTACCGCAGGCCGTACCATACCTGCCGGCATTAAAGGCCGGCCCGGCGATAAGTAAATCGGGCTGCTCCTCCTTAATAAGGGCCAACACTTCAGCTTTGGCTTTCTCGAGGTTTTCGTTAAAGTAACTATCACCGCAAATCACGGTGGCCACCACTTCGGCTTCACCCTCAAAGCCCTTCTCAATAAGAGCTCCTGCCCCCATCTTACCGGCCTGCTTTTGCGGAGCAATGCCGGCCTGCTCTTCGCCGCCAATACCGGCGGCAAATTGATTAATATAATGAACTATTTTGTATTTAGCCATTTATAACTCCCTTGATTATAGTTAATAACTAACACAAAACCATAGGTTTTGCAGCTAATAGTTAACAACTATTAGCTAATATACACCAACTACTAGTTGTTATCTATTAGTTATTAACTATTTATTACATTTGCATTGGGCACGCATCTTTTGCATCTCTTCACTGATAGCGGCCACATCTAAGGTCATTTCCGACATACCGATTTGCTCTTCGTAAGCGGCTGGGTCGGCGATGGCCTTAAATTCGGGCTCTACCACATGGTAAGCGCAAATACCTAAATTGGCATCGCTTAAAGCGCCGCTAAAGGTAGGATCGCCCAAAATGACGGTTTCGGCGGCCAGACCGGCTGCCTCTGCCTCTGCTGCGCCCGATAACATAACTATGTTCTCGGCGCCAAACTTATCGGCAAATTCTTTAATTCTTTTTTGGTTTTCCAAATCCATGGCTCCCGCAGCCGTTCAGACAAAACATTCGGTAGCGCCAAAGAGCACCTCTACCCCTTCCATTTTATCTACTACAGCCTTAATAGCCTCTGATGGAATACCATCACGGTCGCCGATGATAACAACCTTTTTTCCGTTTAAAAAATTCATATTGTTCTCCTTTCAGTCGAAAATTTAAAATTAAAATAATATCTTTAATTATTATTTATTAATTGCCTGCCCCCACACTGGTATACCTATTAAAACCCAGCTCATTAGTGGCCCCGGTAATAATTTGCACCTCTGCTTCTATGCTACCATCGGGCTTAAGGCTGCCCTCAAAGCCGCCGGCAATGGTATCGGTAAAATCAAGCATACCAATAATTTTATCCATCTTAGGCAATTTAATAATAACGTTAGCATTACCGCCGGTTACTACAGCGGTGGCGGCAGGGTCGGCATCGGCAAGGCTTTGACTGGCACCATCGCGGCCAGCGTACTCATCGGTTACCAGCACCGTTTTAATACCTTTAGCCTCAATCTTACGGCAGTTCATAATAAGGTCG
>WRBN01000112.1 GCA_009784515.1 Spirochaetaceae bacterium
AACAGCGGCCAAATTTTATATGCCCATAACCCTCATCAGCTTATCCCGCCGGCCAGCTTAGCTAAGCTGGTAACTTTAAAGCTGGCTTATCAGGCCATCGGCGAGGGCCGCTTAAGCGCAGATAGCCTAATACCTATCAGCGGCCGGGCGCATTTTAGCAACCAGCCGGCCGGCAGCAGCTTAATGTATATCGCCGAAGGCCACCGGGTAACTTTGTACGAATTAATGCTGGGCCTTGCTTTACCCTCCGGCAACGATGCGGCGGTGGCGGTGGCCGAAGCGGTGGCCGGCAGTGTAGAAGATTTTGTAACCTTGATGAATGACGAAGCCCGCCGGCTTGGCCTTAGCGATACCACCTTTACCGAGCCGGCCGGTATCGCCGGCAGCAATATAACTACAGCTTACGACTTTGCCCGCTTTACCCGCAGCTATTTAGCCAGCCACCCTTATGCGATAGAGCAGCTGCATAATAGACGCAGCTTTACCTACCCTACCGCCGCTAATTTGGGTAACGCCACCGTGCGCTGGGCCCCAATGCTGCGGGGCAACACCAATAATTCTTTACTAAATAATTATGAATACGCCGATGGCTTAAAGACTGGCTTTATTAGGGCCGCCGGTTACAATTTAGTGGCTACCGCCCGGCGTGATGGTATGCAGTTAATAGCGGTCATTTTAGGGGTACAGGCACCGGGCCCGCAAACGGGCTCGGTACGGCGCAACCAAGATGCCATCACCCTTTTTGATTACGGCTTTAATAACTTTGAGTTTATTAACTTAAATAATTTTATCGCTATCCCGGCCAGAATATGGGGCGGTGAGGAACGCACCGCTTGGCTTAAAATACCCAATAATAAGGCTGCCTTATTAATTAGACGCTGTTTTAGCCGCGAAGTTACCTTTAATACTCCGGCTAATCTTAATTTGTTAGCTCCTTTGCCTGCCGGTTATGAGGCCGGCCGGCTAACCATAAATTATGCCAATAATTCCTACACCTTACCGCTGATAACCGCCGGCGAAATACCGGCCGTTCCCAATAGGCTTTTGTATAAGCTAGCGCGGCTGGCTTTATGGTTTAAACAACTGGCTTTAACTCTTAAAGCTTAAGGTAGTGTAAATAGCTACGGCCTCGTACGGTAGCGCAAATTAAAGTTACACCTGCTAAAATCATCACTCTCTCTATCTTAACCATAATTATAGCATATTATCTCCCTACCTCCTAGCAAAGAATTTCTAATTAAGTTATAGTAAAGGTAATACCACCTAACTTAACGAAAATTTAAGGGAGAGATACGATGAGTAATAAAAAAATTAACCCGCAAGTCATCACCAACGAAGACGGTGCCAGTATGGAAAAATTGGTAAGCCTGTGCAAACGGCGCGGCTTTGTTTACCAATCGTCCGAGATTTACGGCGGCCTTAACGGCGCATGGGATTACGGCCCGTTGGGCGTAGAGCTTAAAAATAACATTCAAAAAATTTGGTGGCAGGCCATGACCCGCAAACACGATAACATTGTGGGCATTGACGGCGCCATTATGATGCATCCCCGTGTGTGGGAAGCCAGCGGCCACGTAGAAAATTTTAGCGACCCGCTTATCGATTGCAAAGCCTGTAAAACGCGCTTTCGAGCCGACCATCTAGAGGCCGATAACCCCGAAGCTTTAAAAAACAAAAAATGCCCCAGCTGCGGCGGCGAACTTACCGAACCGCGTAACTTTAATTTAATGTTTAAAACCCACTTAGGCCCGGTCGATAAAGGCGATGACAGCGGCCTTGTTTACCTGCGGCCCGAAACGGCGCAGGCCATTTTTGTTAACTTTAAAAATGTGGCCGATACCAGCCGCGTGAGTATTCCCTTTGGCATTGCGCAGGTAGGTAAAGCCTTTAGGAACGAAATAACCACCAAAAACTTTATCTTTAGAACCCTCGAGTTTGAACAAATGGAAATGCAATTTTTTTGCAAACCCGGCACCGACCTTGAGTGGCTGGCCAAATGGAAAGAAGAACGTTTGGCTTATTATCATAACTTACTTGGCATTAAACCCGAACGCTTACGCTTTCATCAGCACGGGGCAAACGAACTGGCCCACTACGCCGCCGATGCTTACGACATAGAATATTTGTACCCTTTTGGCTGGCAAGAATTGGAAGGTATCCACGACCGTACCGATTATGACCTGCGCCGCCATGCCGAATTTAGCGGCAACAAACGCCTTACCTATCAAGATGAAGAAACGAAAGAGTACTATATACCTTACGTGATAGAAACCAGCGCCGGCTTAACGCGCAGCGTGCTAATTACTTTAATGGACGCCTACCACGAAGAAAGTTTAGGTAAAGATGACGAAGGCAACGAAGATATTCGCACCGTACTCCACTTTCACCCCAACGTAGCGCCTATTATGGCCGGTATTTTTCCTTTGGTAAAAAAAGACGGCCTGCCCGAAATTGCCCGCGAAATTGAGACCGAGCTAAAAGAAGAATTTAATGTTTACTACGATGGCTCGGGGGCCGTTGGCCGCCGTTACCGCCGCATGGACGAAGTAGGTACGCCTTATTGTATTACCATAGACCATCAAAGTAAAGAAGACGGCAGCGTTACTTTACGTTACCGCGATACTATGCAGCAGGTAAGGCTGCCCAAAGAGGAATTGGTTAGTTTTATTAAAAAAGCCAACAAAAATTATAAACGGCAATAAAACTGCCGTTTATAATTAAAAAGTAAGAATTAAGAAATCAATAACAATTTTTTAATTCTTACTTTTTAATTGCCTCTGTAGTAAATTTGTAATCAATTAACAACTAATTAGCCTCTTGCCAATCTTGTTAAAAAGCTTTATGATAGTGTGATAAAATGAAAAAACTTTATTTATTAATTTACCTTTTAGCAGCGCAGCTGGTCTTTGCTCAAAGCGGCCCTACCGAAGGAGCACGGCTAGACCAAATGCTGTACATGCGCGGCGATACCCACATTCAGTTAAATTTGGGTATGTTCTTTCCGTTATTTGCCGGCGGCTTTAACTTTCAAAATATTAGCGCCTTAACTTTAAATCCGGGCTTTAATATTGGGGCTAATGTCGATGTGCATTTAGATAACAACTTAAAGATGGGCGGCGGGATTGTCTTTTTAACGGCACAAGGTATTAATGCCGTGCAGGCTAACTTTATTACGCTTAACTTTCGTACCATCTACGAATTTCACGTCTTTGGCTGGTCGTTTCCTGTGGGCGGCAGCGCCGGCATACAAATAGGCTCTTATGGCGAATCGTTTGCAATAAACCCTATCCTTAGGCCCGAAGCCGGAGTTTTTTACAGCTTTAACAGGCAATGGAGTATCGGGGCAACGGCGGCTTGGGGAATTACCTTTGAGCCGGTGTTTAATAATATGAATAGAAGCCGTATAGGTAATATGTTTGAGGTGATGTTAAGTGGCCGTTACTATTTTGAGCAATAAAATAACTAAATTATTCTTGTTAGCCGCTTTGCTGCTAACCAGCTGCAACGGGGCTATCTTTTGGACTTTACAAAACGAAGAGCTTATCGAGCGCAGTAACTTACCTAAAGAAGCGCCGGCCGTAGGTATGGCCAGCGATGGTGTTTATTACTATGTCATCATCGGCCATACTTTATGGGTTAGGCCTATCGATAACATTAACCCCGCTAATTGGACGCAATTAAGGGGCAGTAATAATATGCTGGGGGCCGGCGGTCTTACGCCGGCTGTGGTGCTTAGCAGCAGTAACAGCCAAATATATTTACCCGAAGATGCCGGCGCCGCTACCGTTTTACAAAATGTAAGAGTTTTTAGGAACGGCGAATATGCTTTGGCTAGCCAGCCCGAAATAAGCGGCTCCGGCGGCTTACTTTTTAGTCAAGGTTTTACGCGTGATGGGGGAATCACCTCATGGAACGGGCAGCCGCAAGCCGCAGGCTCGCCGCGACCCGGCGATTCTGGCCGCAGAGACAATTTTATCGATGCCGGCGGCGGTTTAAATACCCTCAATGGCCGGGCTAACTCTTTGCTGGATATACGCGGCAGCGCTTTATGGTTTGCCGGCGATAACACAGCCGGCGTTATTGGGTTGGTCGGCCATAACGGGCAAGGGTACAGCGAGCTTTTTGTGAACGAAGACGGCGAATTAACTCTCCGCCGCCCTACAGACAGTGTAGATAATACTATAGCTTACGGCGTATCCGATTTAGCTATGGCCGTTGTGAGCGGCTTTTTTCTCGACCCCGC
>WRBN01000113.1 GCA_009784515.1 Spirochaetaceae bacterium
AATAATGATACGGTAAATAACTATGCCCACACTATAACTAGCCAGCGGTATAACAAAATATAAGGTGGCGCTGCGTTTAAATTTGTGTAAGTAAACGCTGGCATAGTAATAACAGTAATTAAAAATTTCGTTTTTACTGGGTAATTTGCCGCTTTTAGCTAAAACACGGTGGCTAATGCGCAGCCGTTTGCTAAGTTTATCGTGGTAATAGCGGTTAAATACTAAACGAGCGGCGTATTTTCTATGGTTAAGTAAAAAACCTTTATTAACTAAAAATATTTTTAAGTAGCGGCTGTTTTCGTTATTTTTATTTTTTATCAAATTAAAAATGGTTGCCGCTAAACGGTAAAGCATATAAAAAATTAAACCCCACAACAAAAGGCTGGCCGATAGCAGTAATAAATGTTGGCTATGCTGTAAAGCTAAAGCCAATAATAAAAATAACGAATTAATAGCCGTTAAAACATACATACGCTTGCGGGCGGCGGCCAGCCATAAGTTACCGGCTAACTCGAGGTTATTAAGTTTATCGGTGATGGTGGCCACTACTTTATCGGTAATAACTTTTTTAGTAAAAACAGGTGTTTTACTTAAACCCAGCGGGATAAGTAAATTTGTAGTAACAAAGTGAGAAAGGTTTTTACTTAAAAGAGTAAGCTGCTGCACCATATAAAAAATAACGGTATTTTTTAGCAAAAGCCATAGCTTATAGAGGCAGGCCTTTGGCCATAAACAGCTTAAAAATTTAGACGGTAACTTAAAGCTAACTGATAAAAGCTAATATAATTGCCCCTGTACGTGCGGTTTATTAAAGAGGTTTCGGTATCATGCCAAGTAACATTACGTTGCAGCTGGGCTAAAATAGTTAAGTTATGCTGCCCATTAAAGGCAAGGTTGGCCATAGGGCCAAAACGTACTAAGGTAAAATCGCTGCCCCAGCCGCCGCTAGCCATTGTCGATACCTCGCGGGCGTGGCCTAAATTAGTTTCGGTATCGGTTACTATGGCGACAAGATTAACCATAAAAGGTAATTGATAGCCAATTACATGACTAGCCGTGTAACGCCAGCCGTTAAGGTTGCGGCGGTCGCCATCACTTTTAAAAAGATACGGAGTGTTGTTATCGGCAGCCGTAAAGTGGCGGAATTGCAAGCGGTTATCCGAAAGAAGAATAATGTTGGTCCAAGTGCTCGGTATAATGGCTCCTAAATTAAACTGAAAACGGCCGCCAAAAGTAACACCACTAATTACGCCCTGAAAGCTATCGTAATTAAGGCCATCGGCTTCCCATAAAGCTAAACCGGTTGCTAATTCGCCCAAGCTCCAGCCTGTACCAACAAAAGCAGTAGCGTGAAAGGCCAAAAAAGCGATGGGACTAAAGGTAGCGCTGCCAATCCCCTCGAGGGTAACGGGAGTAACATTAACTTGGCCGCGCAAAGAAAGACCATTGCCGGCAAACAGCGGGTTAGTGCCATCGCCGGTTAAAAGGGGAACGTTAATAATATAATGGGCCGTAGCCAGCACACCGGGTACGGCTAAACCGTTAGGGGCAGCAAAGCCATTGGCTGCCACATCGCTTATGTTATTATTGGTATAAAAAGCTGCATCTAGGCCCACACCCCAGCGGACGGGTACAGTCCCGGCAGCTTCTTCGGAGTTGTCTTGGCTAAAAAGCGGCAGAGCCGCCAAGGTAAAAAGGCAGCCTAAGAAAAAATATTTAATTTTAGGAATTTTCATAGCTTTATTTTAAACAATTTTGGTAAAAATGTCAATTAAAACGCCAGCCGTAACCAATACGCAGGCCAACTATTTCGTACATAAACCCCAAAATGTTTTGGTTTCTGTGCAGCGGCTCCAGCTCGCTGCGTAAGGCAAAAAGCAGCGACCCATTTGGTCCGAGAGGTATGTTGGTAAGGCCAATTTCGCTTACTAAATTAAAACTAAAGTTACGGTAATTGGTTTCGGTGGCATTATAGTGCTGCATATTAGCGTAACTATAGCCTAAACTTATCCCGCCGGCAATATACAAATGAATATCGCCCAAGTAAGCCCTAAGCATAGCCAGCACACCAAGCGAAAAGCTGTGCATATTAAAGCTGGCATCGTTATCAACTAAATAGTTGCTGGCCGTTAAGTAACCGTAAGCAAGGCCGGCTTGTACGGCAAAATATCTGTATAAGCCCCAAATAAGGTAAGCTTCACCGCCAAAGCGTGGGCCTAACCAAATGTCTTCTATAGTGGGCTGGGTATTAAAGCTAGAAAGATTAACCCCTAACCCCACACCAACTTTAAGGCCAGCAGTTAAATCGCCGGCATCGTTACTAGAGGTTGCCTCTGCTGCCGCATTAAATGTTACTAGTAATAATATTAAAGCAAACAGTTTTTTCATGGTTACCTCCTTAACATAACTATTTATATTTTAGCATATAATTTGTAATTGTCAAGAGCGATGTGGGCACGGGAGTGCCACACTAGTGTACTTGAAACTTTTTTGTCATTGCGAAACTTTCGGAGAAAGTTGTGGCAATCCATTTAAGTGTAACAAATTAAGCTGGATTACTTCGCTACGCTCGTAATGACAAAGTACACTAGTGTGGCACTTCCGTGGGCACCTATCCCTTTATAGGTACTAAATATTTAACGCAAAATTACGCTTACAGGCCAAACTTTTAAATTTTAGCTTTACTTTAACCCCAAGCTATGTTAAACTAAAACTATGAAAAAAATATTAATTTTATTTTTATTATTAATAGCCATAAATGCACAAGGGCAAGGCTTGCCGGTGCCGGCTAACGCTACGCTGGCCAGTTTGTTCCCTGATGAGAATTTGAGAAGAGTGGTGGCGGAACATTTAGGGCCTAATGCCGGTTTAGTGGGGCAAAGGTTGAGTGATGTTTTGGCGAGGATTGAAGCGCTTACTACTGGCACGCTTGGTGTTAAAAATACGAGTGGTATTGAATATTTAGTAGGACTTACCAAGCTTGATTTATTTGGTAATGGGTTAGCCAATATTAATGTCAATACCCTTATTAATTTAACTTATCTGGATTTGGGCTACAATGATTTAACCAGTTTAGATATAAGTAATCTTATTAATTTAACTTGGCTTAATGTAGAGCAGAATTTGCTAACTACTCTTGATATAAGAAATCTTGCTAAGTTAGAAGGCATTTCTATAAATGGTACTCGATTAACCCAGCAAAATATACTAGGGTTCCATAGCGGTGTTACTTTGTTTAGATTTGAGTATAACCACTCTCCCGGTGAACAATAATCCCTGTAAGTGTTGGAAATACAGGGATTATGACTGAATTTTAATTTTTATTAAAAATAGTAACGCCACGCCAATGAATAGTGTTAGGCACTTTTTGATTAACTACCGTTATATTACTTGGGTTATATAAAAATCGCCCATGACCACTAGCTAAAAGAAAGTGACTGTTCCCATTAGCTATAGTGTAATCATATTTTTTACCATCAAAGTCTTCAGCTACAAGGCTAGCCGTGCTTTCGGGGAAAGTAACTTTAGCGGTTAAAATGGGAGAATTAGCAGCTCTAAATTTTTCCATTTTAAAAACTTCATTTAACAAGCTAGCGCCGTCATTTATAAAGGTACTATTAGTCATAATTTTTTCAGTGACTCCATTTTTATTAACATAATTAGTTACTCTTATTTTATAGTAAATTTCTTTAACGTCCTCTTTTGAAAAGATAACACCTAGCTTCCTTTGGGCAATGGTGAGTAAAGTCATAAAATAACAACCATACCAAAAAACCATATTTGTATTGATCATCACTTCTTTATCATCTCGTATAACTTTTACAGTTGTTAAAACTGTGGTATCCCCATTCCAATCATCATTCTCCATTTGAGTTTGCCGTAAATACATATAGGTACCATCGCTATTTTTGGGGTTATCCTCCCAAGTCTTCTTACCAATGACTTCAGAATCTGGCATAACAGCTGGCTTAGGCGGCGGCGGGTTATCAGTCTCATTGCCTTCATCATCTTTAACCAAAACATAGTTAAAATGGGTTTGTATCCTGTCCAGCTCCGCCTTCGAGGCCGGGCTGGTCGCTTGTGCCGT
>WRBN01000114.1 GCA_009784515.1 Spirochaetaceae bacterium
ACCGGCAGGAAAGATGGGGTAGTTTTGCATAATAATTTTTACGGCGTGGTTTAATTGATTGGGCATAGTGTTTCTCCTTAGTACACAACTTTCGGAGGGCTATAGCTACACTTTAAAATTAATAATTAATTATTTCCCTAGTAAGGTCGATTAACTAAATAGTTACTAAAGTTAAACAAGAGGTACCAAAATGTTTCAATTATTTTTTTTATTTATTATTAGCGGGGCTTTGTGCGGCTTAATTTTAGCAAGCAGTATTATTCAGCTTGAAGTAAAGTTAAGGTTTAAAGATAAAGAAATTAACAGCGTAAACGCCGGTAATTTTATCGGGGTTATCATCGCTATTGTGGCCACCCTCATTAGCCTTGTGCACATGTTTTGGGTTGGGCCGGGCCAAATCCCCTTTATTGGTAACTTATTACCTTGTTTAGCCGTGTTATTAATGGCTAAAATAATGTTGTACGATGCTTTTCGCGCTAAATATCCTTTAAAAGAAGGGCAAACCGTAAGCAAGGCCGAGCAAGCTTTTATCGATATAGCCATTAAAAATAAAGTAGTTATCGGTTTAATAGGGCTGGCTTTAATTGTGCTGCACTTCTTTTTTCAGGGAGTGCCCTTACTTTAGGGAACAGGTAATAAGTAAAAACTAATAATTAAGAATTAAAAACTTCATCTTTCAATTATTAGTTTTTAATTACTCCTTATTACTTGTTACTTAATAATTGTCTTGCTTTTTTTATTAAACAGTGCTACTATTTTTACAACTTAATTATAGAGTGTAAAAAATATGACAAAATTTAATAAGTTAGAACGCAGCTGGATTATGTGCGATTTTGCCAATGCCGCTTATTCTATTATGATAACCACAGCTATTTTCCCCATGTTTTTTAATAGTGTGGCTAGAGAGGGCGGTTTAACCGGCGACGAAACAACCACTTTTTTAAATTTGGCTAACAGTGGTTATGCCATTTTAATGGCTTTGTTGGCGCCTGTGCTGGGCACCATTAGCGATTACTTAGGTTTTAAAAAGAAGTTTTTTACCTTCTTTTTAATTATTGGTTTAATTGGTACCGGGCTTATGGCCACTATACAGGGCGGCGCATGGGTTTACGCCCTTATTTTGTATGTTATTTCGGCCATTGGTATGGCGGGCAGCGTTGTTTTTGGCGATGCCTTGCTCATGGACGTTACCCCCAAAGAAAATATGCATAAATTATCCAGTTTTTCTTGGGGATTTGGCTACATCGGCGGGCTTATTCCGTTTATTATTGCGGTGGTCCTTTATCAGGCCGAGATAATGCCCATTCGTTTTGCCTTTGCTATTACGGCGGCTTGGTGGCTTATTTTTATTATTCCTTTTTTAAAAAATGTTAAACAAAGATATGGGATTGCTCCCGAACCTAAGCCGGTAGTTAAAAGTTTTAACCGCCTTTTACAAACCTTTAAAGAGGCACGTAAATATAAAAAAATCTTTATCTTTTTGCTAGCCTTCTTTTTTTACATCGATGGCGTGGGCACTATCTTTAAAGTAGCGGTCGATTTTGCCTTACGTGTTGGTATCCCGGAGGATAGGGTGCTCATTGTTTTGGTAGGCTCGCAGTTAGTAGCTATTCCTTCCACCATCTTTTTAGGCCGGTTAAGCAGCAGGTACAGCATTCGCCGGTTAATTACCATATCGATTATTGTTTATATGGTGGCGGTATCGCTGGCTACTTTTGTAACCCTTTTAGCCGATGACAGCGCCCTAAGTTTACCTTTATTTGTGGTTATGGCGGTGTTGGTTTCTATGTTTATTGGTTTAATACAATCACTTAGCCGCAGCTACTTTGCCCAAATTATCCCGCGTGATAAAGCCGGCCAATTTTTTGGGTTGTACGATATTTTTGCCAAATTTGCCGCCATTATCGGGCCGCTCTTTATTGCCTTTGGCGCTTGGCGTTTCGGCGGTTATACCTTTGGTATGTTAAGCTTGCTGGGAATGTTTATTGTTGGTCTTATTCTTTTTCATAAGGCTTACAAAATGCCTCTTAGCCACGAGGTGGCTGAAGAGTAATGGCTAAAGAGGGGTTACACCGCCGTTTAGCTTTAGCGGCCCTGCCTTTATTAACGGAGGGCGAGGCCGCTAGGCTGGTGCATACCTACCCAGCGGCCTATCAACTGGGCAGTGTGGCGCCCGATGCTCTTTTTAACTACGAAATTTTTTTTAGTAAAGATGGTTTTATTAAAAATTATCGCAGTTATGCCCATAGCCGTTCTAACACCTTAGCTTTTTTTGCCGATTATTTTAAGACAGATAAAATAACCGAAGAAGGTTTAAGTTATTTAATAGGGGCATTAACGCACGTGTGCGCCGATACCGTTTTTCACCCGATGGTTTATCATTTTAGCGGCTATAAAACCACCGATGGTTTAGCGATGGCCCGCCATTTTAGGTTAGAAAGTTTAATGGATATGGCTTTAATAACGATGTTTGGTCCGCTGCCGCCCCTCAAAACTTTGGTTAAGCAGGTTAATTTAAAGCAGCTGGCAGCGGCCTTTAATGCCGTGCATTTTGGCGAAAAGCCGCCTAAAGTTTACGGCCCTAAAGCTATTAAAATACATGCTTTTTTTGATAGCCTTTACCCTAGCCAATTTTTAGCTAAGGTAGCCGCTAAAGTTAGTCCTAATTTAGTGGCGCTTTTTTACAGCGGCTTGCCTAACCCCCTACAATCAAAAGAGGCGGCCGGGCAAATATGGCAGCAACCGTTTACTTATGAGCATGCCGTTACCGGCGAGGCCTTAACGGCCTCTTTTGAGCAGTTATTTGATATGACCGTACAGCTAATTTGCGTTACGGTAAAGCAAATTAATGAATGTTTTATTAAAAAAGATTTTACCCAGCTTGTAGGCGCTAACCTTGATACCGGCGTGGCAGGGGTAAAAGCTGAGGCGATGAACCACTTTAAAGTTATTAATAGCGAAGAACTATTTATTATAAACGAGCAAGCTAGACAAAATTAATCAACTAGGGTATAATAAGCTATGTCTTACAGTATAGAATTAACAGAAGCCGAAAAAAGATGGCCTATCGACACCCCAGAAGATATTATGGGGATTATGCAATCTATTTTAAGCCGCGAACTTAAAATAAAAGGTTTTAAGGAGCCGCTTAACCCCGATGATTCCAGCCAAATGGTTAGGTTTGAGAATAAGCGAGCCCCCATCTGGCAGCTGGGCAAAGTAATTTTTGACGGCAGCTACGAGCATTTTTGGACGCTTGGCTTTAATGATGATAGAAAATTACGTTTTATCGATTTGGTAGCCATCGGCAATTCGCTGGAAAGTCATGTGCTGCCGCGTATGGCTTATCGTGGTTTTTCTTATTATATTGCTAATCAAGTCATTTTGGTGCATAATTGTTTGGGTGATTTACCGCCGGATTTTAGCGAGCAAACCAAAGAAAATGTTATAAACTTTATTAGAGCAGCTAAAACAATAGGGATAGATGTTTATGACTATGTGCTTATAACTAATAAACTAGAAGGCATGAGTTTAAAAGCTAAAGGCGTAATGAAAAATTTAAAAGCCGATGCTAACTTTGCCGATTTAACGGCGAAAGAAGCGATGGGCGAGGTAAAAAAAGCCAAAAAAGAAGTAAAAAAGGCTGCCAAAGAAAATCAAAAGCAAGCCGAAGAAATTATTAATAAAAATAAAAACTTAGTTAAAAGCGCTTTAACAATGATTAGAGCAGGGTTAGAGGTAGAAAAAATAGCAGAGGCTACCGGCTTTACGGTCAGTCAAGTTAATTTAATTAAAATTGGTGAGCTTTAAATAAAAAGAGTAATTTAATGATAAATTTTCTTTATAGCCTCATCGATGTTGTTTTACCGTTTGAGTGGCTAAGCTTTAATTTTATGAAAAATGCTTTTTTGGCCCTTTTGCTTTCGGCCCCGCTGTTTGGGGCTTTAGGCAGTATGGTGGTGAGCAAACGTATGGCCTTTTTTAGCGATGCCTTAGGGCACGGGGCTTTTACCGGCATTGCCATTGGCTTAGTCAGCGGGCTTTTAACCGATGTG
>WRBN01000115.1 GCA_009784515.1 Spirochaetaceae bacterium
GTAGATTTAGCCGGCGACATACGGCAGATGGTAAGCGAGATGCCCGATGATTTAAGAGAGTATTTAACGGAAACATTAGTAACAAAAAATTAAAAACTTTTATCTTCCAGTTATTAATTGTTAGTTTTTAATTTTTAATTTTCAACTAGTAGTTGACAAAGTTTAAATCTTTATTCATAATAACAAAATGGCTATGTTTTTTACCGTTGGCTGGATAAGCTTTTATATCTTTGTTATTATCTCTACTATTTTGGCTTTGGTGCTGCGTAAAAAGCTTACCCAAAAAGACGGCCTCTTAAAAGGTTCGTTGCCTAAAGGTATCTTAAAGTTTGTTACCCCGCTATTGTTAAGCGGCCTTTTTAACCAATTTTATAATTTGGTAGATAGCATTGTGGTAGGCCAGCTCATCGGCCATTACGCGCTGGGCGCCGTTAGTATGTCGGGTACCGTTACTTGGTTTGTTATGTCGTTCTTTTTTGGGATTGGTATCGGTATGAGCGTAGTTATTTCGCAGTGTTACGGCGCTAAAGATACCCTTAAGCTTAAAGCCGCCGTTAATACCACCGTTATTTGCTTTGCCGTTGTCGGCAGCTTACTTGGTTTAGTGGGTATGGTTTTATCGCCCCTAATTTTAACTTATCTTTTAAATGCCCCGCCCGAAATCCTGCCCTATGCCAACGATTACTTAAGTATTATGTTTGGCGGCTTTGGTATTTTTGCCACCTATATGGCGGTGTCTTCTATCTTACAAGCCACCGGCGATTCTACCACCCCGTTTATTATGCTGGCTATCTCTACGGTAGTTAATATCTTTTTAACCGTTGTACTGGTGGCTCATTTTGGTTTAGGCATACGTGCGGTGGCGTTAGCTACTTTGTTTAGCCAAGCCATTGCTATGTTAGGTTGTATCATTAAGCTGCTTACTCACCATAACGAGGCCATTAGGCTGCAACTTAACAGCCTGCGTTTTGATAGGGCTGTAGCTAAACAATCACTTAAGTTAGGGTTGCCGATGGGTATTCAGCAAGCTATTACCAGTTTTGGTTTTTTGCTGCAAACCGTTTTTATTGGCGGTTTTGGGGCCACCGCTTTGGCCGCCAACGGGGCGCTGGCGCGTATCGATAGCTTATTGTTAATCCCTACCTTTGCCTTTATGCAAACGGCCAGTACTTTAGCGGGCCAAAACTTTGGGGCCGGCCAGCTGGATAGGCTTAAACGCGGCGTATCTTTTATTGCTGTTTTTACGGTAACCTTAACTTTATTGTTGGTTATCCCTACTTTTATTTTTAGGACAAATATCTTACAGCTTTTTATCAACGAAGGCGGGTTTGCCGCCGTCGTTATCGGCAGCGAAGCCCTAACTATTACCTTAATAGGGTACCCCTTTACCGCCCTTACCTTTTTGTTTGCCGGCGCTATCCGCGGGGCCGGTAAAACCACCATTCCTTTAATTATTAGCTTTGTCGGCCTTTATTTAATTAGGGTGCCGCTTATCATTATTTTTACTAACCACGACCTCAATCTTATGTACTTAGGGCTAAGCGGCATTTGGCTAAGCCAACCTATCCACTGGGTAGTTACGGCTACTTTAGGGTTTTTATACTTTAAATTTGGTAATTGGCAAAAACCTAAATTAAAGCCGCTAACGGCCGATTAAATAATATGCATTATACGCTAATTAAGTTTATTACTAAACTATGCATTACTCATTGCAGATTATGCACAATAATAAGATGTTATTTTTTACCACTTAAAGCCAAAATCTTATTTTAATAAAACTTGCTCATAGCCTATTTTGTTTATTTGCATACAAATGAACTTGAAAAACAACCACCAACTGGCGACATTTAAGCTTAGGAGACTTTAAATGCCGCAATCTGTGATAGACCATTTATTTGATAATTATAACCATTTAGTTTTAAACCAGTTACACCCTAAATGGTACAAATTTTACAAATTTTTAGAAGAAAAACATAATTGTAAAAACTTTACTTTACCGCTGGATTTTTGGATAGAAAGAATAACCAGCCTTTTACTTAGCGGTAACCGCCGGGTTTGCTTTGCTTTAACTTTACCCAATTTATCGGAGCGCGAGCGGCACTATCTTTTACAAACTCTTTACTTACTTAAAGATAAACATATTTACCTTAAAATTTATTTTGATGCCGGCGGTAGTTACACCAAAATTTTTGCCAAAGCCGGCAAGTTAAACGAAATTAAAACAATAAACTCTACCAATCATTTTCATTTTTTATTGGTAGACGATGCCTTACTTTTTGAAGAGCCGGCCGAGCCCGCTATCTACCGGCCGCAAAGTTACTATTTTATAGATAAAATTGACAACGAAAGTTTACAATCTATTTTAATAGACAACTGGCTGGGTTTAGATAATATTAGCCGGGCCGAACTTTTAAACCATTAATAATTACAAGAGGTAAATATGACGCACTATCTTTTTTATAGCAGCAGCTACTTATATAAACATATTACAAATAACTCGATAAACACCCTAGATTTACTAAAAGATTACAGCTGCCATGGCGATTGTGTTACGGCCCGCAGCGAAAAAAGTGTGCATTTAATTTTTAGCGTAACTATAAAAAATCTTTACTGCGATTTAAAAAAAATTTACGGTGAAGTAAACGATAATCAGTTTTACCACCTTTTTATTTTTTTATTAAATAGATTATGGCAAACCAGCCAAATGCTTATGCCCATTAACCATAGCCTTAGTTTTGTGGGCGAAGACGGTACTATTATTAAACATAAAGGTAAAAATTTATTAAATTTTTGCAAAGAGTTAATGGAGAACATTGATAAAGAGGTGCAAAAAGAGGCCATTATTAAAAAATATTTAAAGCCAAATTATAGTTTGCAAAAATTAGCCAACTTAATTAGTTATAACGAACGTTTAAGTTTTGATTATGCCAAAGAGCTGGCGGCCGAAATTATTAATAACAAAGAAAAAGATTACGAGCTGGCGTTAAAAAACAGCGAAAGCCGCATGTTTAATTTTTTTATTGATTATAAAATTAACCCTAACGAAGCTATTAAAGTACTAAGCGATAAACCCGGCGATATTGTGCTTAACGTTGGCCCTAAAAGCCCTTATTTTTATTGCCACCCTAACTTTAAAAGCCACCTTTGCCCCAACGAAGATTAAGCAAAAGCGGTAAATTAGGTAAAATAAAAAAATGCAGCCCACAATTTATTAAATAATAATAAAGCATATATATTTTTATGAATTTAACTTAAATAATAATAGAATAAAATTTTTAAAAAAAATATTTGACAAATTTTAAAAATAACGCTATACTATAAGCCATATTAAAAATTAGAGGAGTATTTTTATGAAAAAATTAGCAGCCGTTTTGTTTTTAACTATGGCGTTAGCCGGTAATGTAATGGCCAATGTACCTTTTGAGCCTTTTTTTGGCGTCGGTAGCGGTGGCCCCCGCTGGTAATAAACTTTATAAATTTTACTTCTGTATTATTAACTAGATGTAGGGGTTAAATGATGAGGCTTAAATGGCTCTATCTTGTATGTTTTTTAGCATTATTTGCCATAGAAATTATAGTTTTAATAATGAGGTTACAAACCGGCGTCTTTCAACCGCTTAACCTTTTGGCTTTTTTAGCCCCTCTTTTGGCGCTGGGGCTTTACAAAGGTTGGTTTTGGCTGATAGCTTTAGCCGCGCTAGGTTGGATATGGGGTGCCAATAATGCAGCGGGAGGGTTTTTTGTATTAGCTCTCTTTATGTTACAAGCTAAAAAATTTACACCGCAGCTTACCCTTGTAACGTTTTTCTTTATTACGGCCAATGCGGCAACGCAGTTACTTTTAGTTATGCAATTTCCTGTGCTTAACACCGCTTTTGTAGCTGTGGCTTATACGGCGGTAGTTGTAGCCGTTGCCGAGTTAAGAGAATTTATTAAAAATAAAAAACTGATTTTTACCCTGTATCTTATCTGCTTTTTAGCAAGTTTGGCCTTAGCAATTATCTATATTCAGCTTAATGGCTGGAGCCGGGATTTTTATTTAGCGGTA
>WRBN01000116.1 GCA_009784515.1 Spirochaetaceae bacterium
AAAGGTACTTTGGTACCCGGCTAAGCCGGCAATAAATTGGCTAAGCGGTTGTACTTCGCCCAAACTGTTGGCGGTAAAACTAAGGCTGGCGTTAGGTGTCGTTAATAAATTAAGACGGCCGCCGGCTAAATCGAAGGCTACGGCACCCGCTTCGTGCTCAATGTAAAAAACATCTTCGCCAATGGTTATGCTATAGCCGTTTTCGTTATGAATAAGGTTACTGCCGGCCATGATGGTCCACGGTAAACTTAGCCGCTCTATATTATGAACTTCCGCAGGCATAGCACCGCTAACCACAAGGTTACCCCTGTTGTTGCTAAAGGTTAAATTAACGCCGTAATCAAAGCTTAAGTTGAAGTTATCTTCGTCTTGCTCGTAGCTAATTAAATTTAAACGATGGCTAAACCCATCGCTGGTATGCAAAATGACCGGCTGATGGCGGCTAATGCTGTAAAGCTGCCCGTTACCTTGTAAAGTAACCGACCTAATTTGCTCGTCTATAAATTGATTAGCCACTGTTCTAACTACATTTACAGCCATACCCGCACTATAATGCTGCGTGTGGATAGAAGCCGTAAAGAAATTAAAGAGTAAAAAGCCAACCACCATTAAATAAGTGATAGGGCTTAAATACAAAACTACACGTCTAACCTTTACTTTTTTCATAGCTTTTATAATAACATGTTTTTGGTATAATTTCAAGTTTTTTTTGTTAAATTATCGTAACAAGGAATAGGGCAATTTTATCATTTATTCCTTGTTACCTGTTATTTAATTAATTTGCAGTTGCTCTACGTGCGGGATTAACCTTAAAATGTTATCTACCCGGCTGGCAAAGGTAATGGCATCTAGCCGGCGGGTTTCTTCTAATAAAAAGGCGGAGTCGGGGTAGCGTCCTTCTTTAAAGGCAATGAGGGCCCGGCTAAAGGTGATAAGAGCCTCCGGTGCGCCGCGCTCGAGGGCTTCTTGGTAGTAACTTTCGGCCAGCTCAAAGTTATTTTGTTCGTAGGCTACCAAACCTAAATAATAAAAGGGGCTAAATAAATCACTGCGGGCTACGCTGGCTTGGGTAAAGAGCGATTGCGCTAAAGTAAAGTTACCTTCGTTGTGGGCTTGCTGGCCGGCGGCCATAAGGGAGGTAAAATCTGGGGTGCCGGTAATGTAGTTAAAAAAGCCGGCCTCTAGGTTATGAGCCGTTATTAAAGCGGCTACGTTAGCACGGTTTTGTTCGTAAGTTAAAGCGTCATCGATGGCCGCCGTTACCTGCCGTAAGATTTGCTGCTGGCCGCTTACCATTAAGTAATGCACAAACCCCCACGAATACGCTAAGTTGCGCTCCATATCGGCCACGAAGCTACCGTTCATGCCATCGGTTAAGGCCAGTAATTGGTTAAGGCTTAACGGGTTTTCGGCATGGATTTGCTGTAGGGTAGCTAAAAAATCGGTGCGGCGGTACTCCAACACGGCCTCGCCGGTGCGGTGGCTGGTTCCTTCAAATAATAAGGCCGCTCCTTCGCGCAGCCAAGCCGGCAGTTTGGGCATGGCCGTGAGGCTGTACTGTAAAAAACCGTGCCGGCTTAAACGCTGGGCAATGGTGATACGGCTAAGCAGCTCGCTGGGCATATTACGGTTATCGTTGACTGTTAAAGGGTATAAAAAAAGCACGTTACGCTCGGGGTTGTTAAAATCGAGGTAGATAAAATCGTGCCGTACGCCGATAAACCCTTGCGGCCGCAAAGCCTCGTTAAAGCGGTTATTATTGGCAAATAAACTAAGGTTAAGCATAACGTTAGGCGGCGTGGCCGGGTATAAAAAATCGATGTACAGGGGCAGGTTTAGCTCCATAATAAACAGCACTTCTTCGGCTAAAGCCGGTACTTCGTTGGTAATAAACTGAAAATGCCTGCTGCTTTGGGCAATAGCCGGCTGGAGTAAGCTTACAAATAGCAGTAAAATTATTAATTTAGGTTTTATCATTTTTATTTTTTTTGGCCCCTTTGGTGTTGTTAATTAGTTTATCGATAGAAATATGCACTTCTTTTAGAAAAATACCGGTATAACTTTCGATGTTGTTAATAATAAATTTTTGTAAGTCGTGTATTTTGCCAGCCATCGAGCCTTTATTGGGGGCCGCTACCGATAACCTAATGACGTAGGTAAAGTCGCGCTCTTGCCGTAATTTAACTTTTAACGGCTTTATATTGCCGTCAAACTCTTCGACACAGTTGATAACCAGCTGCGTTAAAGCGGTTTCGCTGATGCTAAGCTGGCCTTTATCGCCGTCCTGAAACTGCGGCTTAACAATGGTTTTTTCTACCATCGTATTATTTTTTTTGCCTAACCCAAACAAGCCTTTGTTTCTAAAAAAAACTTTAATGCCATCATAAAAAATGTGGGCGTAGTCGCGTTTTACCTCGACACTCGGTACGGGGATAACATGGCGGCCGGCTTTGCGGTTTTTTAAGGCGGTTTCAATTTCGGTGGGGGTGCTTACGTCTTCTATGCGGATAATTTTAGAAATATCGGGCAGCTGTAAATGGTAAACAATTTTTTTTACCATTTTATCGCTGGTGCCCAGTACTAATATGCGCTTAAATTTGCCTTCTTCTAGGGCGTTAATTACCTCTTGCCTGTGGCCTACATCGTCGTATAAGGCCACCTTAACGGCCATTAAGGCGTATTTTTCGCGCTTGGCAGTTTTACCGGCAATAATTTTGTCTTTGTAAATAACAAGGCCGTCGTCTAAAATAACATCTATATCGTATTTTTTGGCTACCATTTTAGCCTTAAAGCTTTTACCGGTGCCGCTTTTACCCACTAAAGCATAAACCTTTAGGCCCCTTAGGGCCTGCTTTATTTGGTTTAAAGTATCTAAAACTTTAGATGTTTTTTTTTCTTCCGGTGCGCTCATTAACCTTATAATATTAATATATTTTTATCATTTTTACTAGTTAGTATTGTTAAATATTTGCTAAATAAGCTATAATAAAGCTGCCGGCCATATTTATATTTACATTTCTTGTGGTTTAGGTTTGGTAAAGCGGTATTTAGGGTAGGGGTATTGGGCCGGGTCGCCAAGCAGCCGGTTACGGCTGTCTTTTTGGATAATAGTTACCAGTCCGGCGCGCACGTACGGTACCAGCTCGTAAACATCGGCTAAATGATTAAAAGTAAGCATATCGTTTAGCATATTGCTTAAGTGCTCCGAGCGGTAAACCTTCGTTTTATTATGAAAGTTTACTATATCTTTGTTAGATTTATTTTTAACAAAATGTTCTATGGTGTAATGGTTTTGCTCTACGGTTAGGCCAATTATGCCGCGCTGGGCTATTTGGGTTTGCACCGTTACTTTAGCGGCCGCCTCCAGCTGGATAATTTTATATTCCAGCTCGGTTATGGCGTGTTGCTGGCCGGTGAGGGAGCCTTTAAGGTTTTTAATTTCGTCCTTTAAATCGCTGTTTTCTTCTTTAAGTAAAGCAAAGCCATCAAGCTCGTGCAAACGAAAGATAAAAAAGAACGTAAAACTACCTATAATAACTATTATTTCATTAAAAGGGACTTCGCGCAGGTAAAACCATAAAAAAGAAGAGCCGATAATAGCGAACAAAGCCATTACATTGGCTTTTAAACGTATGCCTAAAACAAAAAAGAATGGCCAAAGCCAAGTGCTGTTAGCAACACCGAATATAAAACCCCAAGCAATACAGACAACGGTAACGGCCCAAACGGCTACAAGTTGTAACTTTCTAAACAGCTTAAGGTACATCGTACCTAAAAGTAAAGGCACCAAAAGATATTCTAGAGCCTCTATTCCTTGAAAATAGAGGCTGGCTACAGAGAAAAAAGCCACCGTAATGTAACAAAGAATGGTAATGAATATTTTAACCATATCCTTTATTATGGTGGCTATTAGATGCTATGTCAAGCAAAATTTACTTATTTTTTACCATTGCCCCAGCCGTTAGCCCAGCTGGTATCGGCACTAGGGAAACGCGGTTCAGG
>WRBN01000117.1 GCA_009784515.1 Spirochaetaceae bacterium
CGGTAATCGGCTAACTAGCTTAGATGTAAGCAATAATCGTAATCTAACTCGGTTAAGTTTAGCCGGCAATGGTTTAAGAAGTTTAGATGTAAGCCGTAACGTTAATTTAGCTTGGCTTAGTGTTACAAATAATAGGTTAGACAACTTAGATGTAAGCCATAACGTGAACTTAACCCAACTTGAGGCCGGTAACGAAGTTAGGTTTTTATTTAACCCCCCGTTCCGTAATAATTTTACCGCTTTAAATTTAGCTAATAATATTAATTTAACTCATTTGGATATAAGCGGTAGTAACTTAACAAGTTTAGATATAAGCCGTAACGTTAATTTAGCCGAAATTACTTTGTGGCGAACGCGGATAGCCAGCTTAAATGTAGCTAATAACCCTGCTCTAACTAAAATAGAGGCCGGTAACCGTGTAACTATAATCCGTTAAATTTTATTTGGCTTAACCAAATTGGCTAATAAAACGCAGGTCGCCGCTGTGGAATAAACGTATATCGTCTATGCCATAAAGCATCATAGCCAG
The DNA here is from genome assembly GCA_009784515.1 of Spirochaetaceae bacterium. Taxonomy (NCBI): domain Bacteria; kingdom Pseudomonadati; phylum Spirochaetota; class Spirochaetia; order Spirochaetales; family Spirochaetaceae; species Spirochaetaceae bacterium. The sequence continues at coordinate 530 of WRBN01000117.1, forward strand.
CCGGTCTAAGCCCATACCAAAAGCAAAGCCCGAAAACTCGTTGCTGTCTATGCCGCCGGCTTTAAGCACGTTGGGGTGAATCAGGCCGCAGCCGCAAAACTCTATCCAGCCCGATTGTTTGCAAACGGTGCAGCCTTTGCCGCCGCAAATTTGGCAGGAAATATCCAGCTCGAAACCCGGCTCGACAAAAGGGAAAAAGCCGGTGCGCAGCCGTACATCAACGGGCCGGGCAAAAACTTTGCTTAGGGTAGTTTGCAGGCAATAAAGCATTGCCGGTACGCCAATATCACGGCCCACCACCATCGCTTCTATCTGGTGAAAGGCCATTTCGTGGCTGGCATCTACGTCTTCGTTTCTAAACACTTTGCCGGGCGCTAAAAATTTAAAGGGCGGCTTTTTTTGCTCCATACCGCGTATTTGTATGGGCGAGGTTTGGGTGCGCAATAGGTGCACCATATCGTTAAACCAAAAGGTATCTTGCATATCCCGCGCCGGGTGTTCGGCCGGAATATTTAAGGCCGAAAAGTTATGGTATTCGTCCTCGATATAAGGGCCGTCTAAAATATCAAACCCCATCTTTAAAAAAATATCTTCTACTTCGCGGCTTATCTGCGTTAAAGGGTGCAAACCGCCCCCCTTTAAGCCGGTAGCCAAAACTTCGTTCGTTAGGCTAATATCTAAGCGGTTTTTAGCCAGTTTTTGTAAAGTTTCGGCACGTTCTAGCTGAGCTAAACGTTCGTCAAAAAGTTTAATGGCCTCTTCTTTAGCCACATTAGCTAAGCTGCCCAACTGCTTTTTGTTTTCGGCAGTTAAATTTTTAAGGTCTTTTAATATGCTGTTAAGTTTACCGTTTTTGCCTAAGCAATCGGCTTTAATAACCAGTAAATCGGCAATTTTTTGACAGTTAGCTACAGCTTGCCGATAATTATTAAGGATATTTTCAATTTGTTTCATAGCTTTGTTATTACCTTTTTAGTAATGTGTGGGGTATAAGTTACTTTTTAATTAACAATGTACAACTATACGACTATCTTGTAAAGAGGGGCGGCAAAAGCCGAAAGGGTGTTGCGCCCTATAGGGAGAGAACATTATTAAAAAATTATTTATTTTAAGTTTATTTTTTATCGCCGTTAGGCCGGCCTTGGCCCAAGACGAACTGATGCGCCGGCTAATTAATATGCCCGATGATGTTAAGATTGTGCTTTTTAACGACCATGCCGATAGCCTTGATGAAAGCGGTGCGCCGCAAATTTATTTTTACTCTATGTCGGCCCTAGATTTACTGGCAACCCACCCTAATAACCACGAAGAGGCTAGAGTTTACTTTAATTTAGGCCGGGTTAGCTTATTTTTAAACGATTTAACCACTGCCCAGCAGCACTTTAGCGCCAGCTATGCCTTAAGTAATAACCCGGCTTTACGTTTCCGCGCCGCTATGCAGCTGGGCGAAATTGCTTTGCGGGAGGGCGATTACCAGCAGGCCGGTATTTTTTTTGGCGAGGCTTTGTCTTACCAAAGCTCTAACCCCGAACGTTTTAGCGCCTTGTTAAATTTAGTGCAAAGCCATCGGCAGCTGGGCAATTTTAGCAGCGCTCAAAATTATGCAAGCGAAGCTTTAACCATTAGCAGCGAATTTACCAGTTTTTCTTATATCTATTTGGAACAAGCCGAAATAGCTTACCGGCAAAATGATGTGGAAACTGCCGCTTTAAGGTGGCAAGAGGCTTTAGCTAATGCCACTCAATTTGCCGAAAGCTGGGCCATTGCGGGGGCTCGTTTTGGGTTGGCCCGCCTTGCTTTTGCTGAGCAAAACTGGAGCGATGCTATCTTTCATGGCCAAAGGGCGGTGCTCGCTATTTCCCGCACCGAAGATGTTTTACAGCCGGTAATGGAGGGTTTACTGGCCGAAGCTTACTTAAAAGCCGGCTTTACCCAGCAAGCCTTTGATATGCTTAATTTGCGTAATAGCAGCGAGCTTAGGCTGCTGCGCGCCGAACAAGACCGCAGCGATGCTTTTTTTAGAAACTCCATCGAGCTATCTCTTTTACGTACAGCCAACAGCCAGCTGGAAGCCGATTTAGCGGCCCGTAATCGTTTTTTCTTTTTGTTATTAATTATTGGTTCGGCTTTATTGGTATGGAGTTTTATTTTATTGCAAGCTATCTTTCGTAAAGAAGGCGAAGAACGGGCTACCAATATGGCCTATACCTCGCTGGCTAACCATAGCAGCAAAAACCACGAAAGCTTAAAAAATGCCTTAATAAAACGTGTAGCTAACCCTAACTTTAATTTGGCTATTATCTCTATTAGTTTTACCAATCGCGAACAATTAAAAGAGTTTGGTAATTTAGCGCTAGATTATTTTGCGGTAGTCAGTTACGAAGGGTTAAGGCCGTTATTACCTTCCAGCGATTTATTTATCGATTTAACACGCAAGGCGGCTTTTGCTTTTTTAATTGCTGCCACAGCTGCCGAATTTGAATTATTAAACGATAAGTTAGCCCCTGCTTTAGCCCCTTTAACTTTACAATGGCGCGGCCAGCAAGTTACGGTAGAACTTACCGCCAATTTTATTTTTTTTAATAACGCTCATACAGGCCAAGAGCTGGAAAAAACTATTAATGAACTGGCTTTAGAAAACTTTAGATAAGGCATAGGGAACAAGAAATATTGATTTTTATTTAATTAATAATTGTTTTATAGTATGATTGTTCCCCGTTACCCAATTATGTTATAAAAAAGTAAAGCAATTAAAAAACCCAGTACTCCGCCGGCCGCCACTTGGTTGGTGCTATGGCCTAGTTCGGTTTTAAAGCGTTCGTAGCTAATACCTTTGTTAAGCAGGTTATTTACATCGTCCATAATACTGTTAAGGTAGCTGGCATGTTTGCCGCTGGCTTGCCGTACGCCCCGTGCGTCGTACATAATGATAAGGGCAAAGGTAATAGCAATAGCAAAAAACGGCGAGCTAAGGCCTTCGCGCAGGCCAATAATGGTGGCTAGGCTCATTACCGTAGAGGAATGCGAGCTGGGCATACCGCTGCTTTGCCAAAACATCTTGTAGTTCCACTTACGGTGGATAAGATAATTAAAAAAAGGCTTTAAAAGCTGCGCTGCAGCCCAGCTAATAAAGGGTACAAATAAATAAATGTAACGAGCAATAATATAGGTTTTCATCTTTACCAAGCTAAATAGATATAGTACACTTAGTATAGCATAATAATTAACAAATAGCAATTCTTAATTAGCAAAAATAAAACAAGCTAATAGCTGATTAACTGAAAGTTGAAAACTGATAGTTGACAAACATAGAATAAGAGTTACAATCTTTCAGTTTTCAGTTTTCAGTTTTCAGTTTTCAGTTTTCAGTTTTCAGTTTTCAGTTTTCAGTTTTCAGTTTTC
>WRBN01000118.1 GCA_009784515.1 Spirochaetaceae bacterium
CCATTAGATGAAAAATGTTTAGATTTTTTATTAAATAATTTAACAGGCGGTGATTTATTTATTACTTTAGGGGCCGGCGATAATTTTAAGCTGGCCGAAACCTTAGCCCAGCAATTAAAAGAGCGAACTTAACCATGAAAAGTATGACCAGCTTTGGCTACAGCAGCCAATCTAACCAACACGGCGAGCTTTCTTTTGAGCTAAAAAGTTACAACAGTAAATTTTTAGATATTCATCTGCATTTACCGGCCGCTCTTAGCCAGCTGGAGCCTTACTGCCGCGAGGCCTTAGCCCACCATTTTATGCGTGGCAAAGTAGAGCTAAACTGCCGCTTTAAGGTAAACGGCGGAGCCAGCTTTAATAGCGAACGGGCCGAAGAACTTAAAGTTTTGCTGGCCGCTTTAACGCAGCACGGCTTTAACCCCAGTTATAGCTTGGGCGAGTTAGAGCGGTTTGGTCTTTTTCAGCCGCTTACGCAGCTATCGCTGCACGAACTGGGTTTTAATTTTGAAGATACGTTAGCCGCCGCCCTTAACGAATGCAGCCGCTTTAAACAAAACGAAGGCGGCAAATTAAAAACCGATATTTTACAGCAACTTAATAGCATTAATTTGACCATAAGCGCCATCGAAGCTCAAAGCGATGAAGCCGAAAAACAAATGGTAACTTTGCTTAAGAAAAAATTTAATGAAGTTATGGGTAATTTACTTGATGAGCGGCGTATCTTAGAAGAAACCGCCGCTTACATTGTTAAAACTAATATTAACGAAGAAATTGTGCGGCTTAAAAGCCATAGCGAGGCTTTAGCCCAATTAATAGAGGACAAAAACAGCGGTAAGCGTATCGATTTTTTATGCCAAGAACTTGGCCGCGAGGCTAATACTATCGGCAGTAAAACACCGGCGCTGGCCATACAACGCGCCGTTTTAATTATAAAAGAAAATATTGATAAAATAAAGGAGCAAGCCCGTAATGTGGAATAGCTTAAATAATAAATTAAACGATGTACCGACTAAAGGCTTACTGCGTATAGCTATATCTGGTAAGAGCGGTTGCGGTAACTCTACTGCCAGCCGTTTGCTGGCCGAACGGCTTAATATTACTTTAATTAACTATACTTTCCGTAATTTGGCCGAAGATATGGGTTTAAGTTTTAATAAATTACGCGAGCTGGCCGAAGGCAACGATAACATTGATATTAAGCTAGACCAAAAACAAATAGATATGGCCAGCAAGGCCAGCTGCGTATTAGGTAGTCGCCTAGCCATTTGGTTGTTAGATGCCGATTTAAAAATTTATCTTAATATTAGTTTAGAAGAACGCGCTAAACGTATCCACCGGCGCGAGAACGGCAGCTTTGATACTATAAAAGAACAAACCCAGCTGCGCGACCAATTAGATAGCAACCGCTACAAACGTATTTACAATATAGATACCAATAACTTTGAGCACGCCGGACTTATTATTGATGATGATAATTTAACTCCCGAGCAAATTGTCGATATTATTATGGCTAAACTGAGTACTTTATCGATATAACTAAAATAAAAAAGAGAGTACCCAAGTACTCTCCGTTAAAAAAATCATAAAATTTATTAATTAATCTCTGGCTGCGGTATTAGCGCCTAGTAAACCTAAAGCCTGCGCTTGGGCTACCGTCGAAATTACCTGAATTTGGCCGCCGATAATTTGAGCGCGCATCGTATCAATTTGGGCCAATATGGCTGGGCCAAGCGCCGGGTTACTGCGGGCAATATCCACACCGTCCATCGCTAAATCGTATACCGTTAAACCACCCTGAAATTCGGTATGGCGGAGACGGTTAAGAGTATATAACACCGGGGTTTCTACTTTTTTAATCATACTGGTAAGTACGGCGCTGTTACCGGCATTGTTGTAAATACCGTCTTCGTGCTGGTCGCTGTCTACCCCTAATACCCATACATTTTGACCGGCTACTCGGGCCTCTCTTGCCTGTACAATAGCGCCCATACCGGTACCACCGGCAGCGGTAAAGATGGCGTAAACGCCGCTATTATACCATTGCTGGGCCTGAGTCATCGCTAATTGCGGAGCGCCCCAAGCGTTGGCGTAAAATTCGTGGATTTCGGCATTAGGTAACACGCTGCGCACGCCTTGCACAAACCCTACCTGAAAACGGGTAATAACCGGACCGGCCATACCGCCGATAAAACCAAAACTTGGGTTTACTATACCGTCTTCAATAGCTTTTAAAGCGGCGGCTGCCCCCACTAAAAAGCTGCCTTCGTGCTCGGCAAATAAAGCGCTGGCCACGTTGGCTCTATCCACAAAGCTATCAATAATTAAATATCTTTGGTTAGGAAAATCGGCCGATACCACATAAACCGGTTCGGCAAAGGTAAAACCGGTAGCTATAATTAAATCTACCCCTTGTTCGCTGGCTAAACGCACATTAGGCATACGCTCATCGGCAGTAGATGAAAATAAATCGTTGTAAAATCTGCCGCGATAGGTGGTGTTTTCGGGTGTATCACCAAAAAAGCTGGTAATACCGCGCCATGCAGCGGCGTTAAAGCTGCGATCGTCTATCCCGCTGCCTTCGTTTACCAATAATACGGTAAGGTTAGCCCCCGAAGTATCAAGACCACCGCCGCCTCCACCACAAGCCATTACCACTACAGCCAGTAAAGCTGCCATTAAAACTTTTAAAGGTTTTATACTTACTGTTAAAACATTTAAATTGCTCATACCTTCTCCTTAAAATAAATTACTCCAGTTTACCCTTTAATTAACTTTATAGCAATGGCTATTTAGAACTTTTAAGCAAAAATTATTTTTTATCTGGTAACTATCCATTTGTAGGTCTGCCTCAAACGGTAGTAGTACAACCCAGTAAAAAAGATTATAATAGTGGTTATGATTAAAGGTTTAGGCATTGATATTTGCCAAGTAGACAGGTTTAACCGCCACTTAACCAACCAAAATTTTTTAAAAAAAATTTTTTCGCCGGGCGAGCTGGCTTATTGTTTAAACAAAGCCGATAGCGCCGCCAGTTTTGCCGCCCGCTTTGCCGCCAAAGAAAGTTTAATTAAAGCCTTAGCAATAAGCAAATTAAAGCTAGAGCTTAATGTGTTAGAAGTAGCTATTAACGATAGCGGAGCCCCTTACTGGCAGATAAATAACGAGTTAAAGTTGTGGTTACATACGCTATCTATTAATAAACTGCATTTAAGTTTAAGCCACGAAGCCGGTATGGCTATAGCTATAACTATAGCGGAGAATTAAGAATTAAAAAGTAAGAATTAATAATTACCTATTTTAGTATTTCTTAATTATTAATTATTAATTCTTACTTTTTAATTCTTAATTCTTGCTTGCCTAAATTTTAAAAATCTGCAAGCCGATTATCTGTAGTATATGGCAGCCAAGTTAGCCGCCATAAAATTAACCCGTTATCTTTGGTTTTAATGGCGGTGCTTAGGTAGTAATAGGCGCTAAAAATTACTTAATTACAGCTGTTAATTTTAAAGGTAAAGGTAAAATATCCTGTCTTTTTAAACTCAGGAGGAGGACTAAAAGGAATGATTATTAATCACAACATAAGTGCGATTAACGCTAACCGCAACTTAACTATGAATGGCGTAGCCCAAACTAGGTCGATGGGTCGTTTGGCTAGTGGCGAACGTATTAACCGTGCCGCCGATGATGCCGCCGGATTAGCCGTATCGGAAAGAATGCGTACCCAAATCCGCGGTACCAACCAAGCTGTACGCAATGCTAACGATATGATTAGCTTTGTACAAACCACCGAAGGTTACCTTGGCAACACCGGCGAAGCTATCCAACGTATGCGCGAACTAGCTGTGCAA
>WRBN01000119.1 GCA_009784515.1 Spirochaetaceae bacterium
AGAAAATATTAGTGAATATTTTAAAAAACGCAGTTGGGCTAAAGAGCTTACTTGGCGGCTGGGTAGAGAAAACCAATTAAGGCTTAAAGAGGGTAATAAAAAGAGTAACCAGCATTATATGCAGCAAATAGCTAACTTTACCCCCTTTGCTGTAGATAAGGAAAAGTTTGAAGAAGAGGTTAATGCCATTACCAATATGAGTTTCCCCTCTATTTTAGAGGGATTAGTAAAAGGTATAAAAGGGCGAAAGACTAAAAAACGCTCTACTATTACAGAAGGGTTTAAACCAGAGGTGTTAGCAGCTCGTAAAACAACTTTAACCTACCAGCACCGTATGCACGGCGATATTTCGGCCTTTCCACGTAATCAATTTTACAAGGAAAGCGGTGCTTTAAAAGACTTAGCAACCCCAACTCCTATTAATTTAACAAGAGAATGGGGTTATACTCGTTACCCCCAGCGTAGTATGTGGGTAGATGTTAATAGGAAAGACTATGTTGCAAAACGTGGTAAAAACATTCATGAAGCTGAAGCTATGTTAAGCCACCTTAAAGAGTTTCTAGCTTATGCCGTTAAAAATAAGCCTCCCAATAAAAAAAATTGGGAGGTAGCTTGTCTGGCTTTTTATAGGGGGCAAGAGAGCGTTATTAGGGGTGATGATTGCGCAGATGGGTTATTAAGCATACCGAGTATTAAGGGGAAAGTTTCTAGCTTTAGGTATAACGAAGATAACACGTTAGGTAACTATCCTGTCTCAATTAGGTTGTGTTCTGTAGATAGGTTTCAGGGGCATGAGGCCGATGTAGTCTTTTTAAGTATGAGTAATACTCATCGTGATGGCTTTTTAGATAACCCTAACCGCCTTAATGTGGCTATTACTCGGGCAAGATTCCAGCTGGTTATTTTTGGTAAATTTAATTATTTTGCCGAAAAATCTCGCTCAGACGATTTAAAAGAGTTAGCCCAGCATCATACTAATTTTTAAGAGGAGTGGCAAAGTTAATGCAAATTATTCTAAAACGCCAGTTAGTGCTAAACAGCTCTGTGGTTTATTTAAAACTTAGCCAAAAAATTAAGAGAGAAGATATACAAGCTTATTTAAATAAAACTATAAGTTTTGATAACTCTATTGTTGAACAAGGAGTAAAAAAATATTTGCAAGAGATTAAACTTACTGATGAACACGGTAATTTAACTAAAGCAGGCTTAGAGGCTAAAGAGACAGGATTAGTTAAGGAGCAAGAAGAAGGTAAATATCAAATTTGGTACACGCAAAATGATGAACTATTTGATAATAGAGTCTTTTACTTTAAACGGGTAAAGGGTTATGACCCTGATAATGAAAAAGATACAAAATATGGCCAACGCCTTAATGAAGTTAATTTAAAAAATTTAACTAAAACAACTTTTATCTCTCTTCCCATAAAAAATGCCACAAATGCAGATGATGAATTTACCATAGAAGAGGTTAGTAATTTGGCAGAGGATAGAAAACCCATTACGCTTAACTTAACGTGGCTCTGGCAAGGGCTGGAAAGTTCTTATTTTACCTTTGGTGGAAAATTAAGTGAAAGAGAAATAATTGATGAAAGCCAAAAAATAAGCTCTGGCATAACTATCTCTCAATTTATGAAGAGGGTTTTACCCTACTGGAACAATGAAACAAGTCGCTCTAAACTAAGGCTTAAAGATATAACAGATAGTAATACTTTCTCCAATTTTGAATATAATACTACAGCATTGGATATTGAAGGCTTTAATAGCTACCAGTACCAAAATTTGCCTGTAGAGCCCTATAATTTTGAAGAGGCTAAAGTATGGCATAAACAGATTGTTAATACCGAATTAACCAAAGAATACCTCCACCCCAATGATTTTACCGCTTTAATAAGAGAGACAAATGAAAAAGAGGGTTTTAAAGCTTATTTAAATGAGTTAAGTGGTAACTTACCTAACATAAAACAATATATTACGGAATTAGATATGAGTAAAAAATCGGCACGGCCAGCGGCCTTTTGGCACTTGGTCGCCCCGTATGATTTAAATCTAACTATTCCGCAAGATTTACAATTATCTTCATTTAGTTATGCCAAAGGCGATAGAGTATCACTTAAAGATATTGCCTTAAAACTATTTAACAATATGGAAGCTTTACAGCAGGTTATTTATTACGACAGATATGTTATTAACTATAAGCAGCAACTTAAAGTAGCAGCTTTGTTAAAGAGTTTTAATTGTGTTAAAACTTATATTGTAACCAACACTAGCAATAGTGAATTTAATAACTATCTTAGTAAGCAACCATTTAACATTGTCCCTAGTCATAGTTTATGGCCTGATAAAAAAACACCCCACAGTCGTTTTTTTATCTTTAAGCATGATAGTAGTATTGATGTTTGGAAGAGTGATACTTCGTCAGATTTTATTTACTTTGATAATACCAACAATATTTCACCCGATGAAAAAGGGACAATTAGTGATAGTGTAACCTTTACTAAAGTAGATTTACGTGTGTTAGATGAAAAACTTAAAAATTTACTCACGGAGGGTAATTAAATGACACCTATCGCCTCTATTTCTAAAACTACTGTTAAAAGTTTTGCCGAAGAGCCTGTAAATAGTTTCTGGCAAGAAAAAAACCTATCTCTTTCATCATCACTACCCACCCATGATTACGCTAAAGTTTTAAGTGAATCTTTAACTACGTTACCAGCTAATAGTGTAGTTTGTTTGTTTACCGAAGAATTATCTAGCCCATCACTTTTAGAGGCTCTTGCTAAGGCCCGTGATAGCGGCCACCGCATTTATATTTTAACTAGCTCTTCTAATAGTAAACTTAAAGAACTTGATGGCTGTTTAATACGGTATGGAGATAGTGGTAAAATTGGTTCATTTATGCTTATTAACCCTAACTCCAGTAGTGCTAGAGGGTATATCTTTACGGGTTCACTTACTGATGGGAGTTTAGCTTATGGGGCTAACTTATTGCTTAATTTAGACCTAGAACAAAGTAAAGTGTTATTTAGGTATTTTTGCTACCAATTTTGGCATAAAGCCGAACGTGAATTTTTAGCTGGACAAAATTATGAGGTTAAAGAAACCCCTATAGATATTTTCCCGCCTAATGAAGATAGCTGCGATTTTGCTTATTTACAAAAACTATGGGCATTAGAGAGCAAAGATGCCTTTATTGCCGCAAGTTTATTAGCTAATAATAACTATTTTAACTTTACCCATCTAACAAAAGCTTCTATTTATACTTTATTAAGTGGTATAGATGATAAGTTGGTTAAAGCTTTAAAGCAGAATGAAAATAAAATATTTGCTAGTGAGGGAATAGTTTTACCTAATATTGTACAGATAAATGACAAAATTTGGCTTGTTCCTAAAATAGATAATACTTTTACAGAATCTATTTATAGTATTTTACTCAATGACGAGCAAAAAAAGGATGTTACGGAACATTTTAATCAAGTCTTACAGCAAACTGCTTGCTATGAATACAATGAAAGCAAGCTGCGAGGAGAATTAGCAGGCCAAACCATTTTTATGTTAGGCGACGAGCCAAATAAAAAATATAAAATTGAAGCTGAAAAACAAATAAATTTAGGCGAAAATACACTAAGCGAACTGCTACCTAAGCATGAGTTTGAAAACTGCCAGCCAGAGTTTGCTGATGATGGGAAGGCCATTACCATAACTTATAATTGGCTTAATAAACCCTTTAG
>WRBN01000120.1 GCA_009784515.1 Spirochaetaceae bacterium
CGCCCTCGCCTTTTCGGGCTTTGCTAACTATTATTTAGCCATTTTCTCTAGCGAAATCGAGCTGCGCCAGCGTTACCTAAGTAACGCCATCTTTCAGCTGCGCCGCTATTTAAGTTTAAGCAGCGGCCGCTTTAAAGGCGAAGCCAGCTATATTTTAGCCCTAGCTTACTATAGCAGCGGCCCCAGCTTTGCTAATTTGGTGATAAATTATTTACAGCAAGCCATTGCCGCCGGCTTTGAGCGCGAAACGATGAACGAATATTTTGCGCTAGCCCATAGCATACTCGGCCAAAACGAAGAGGCTTTATTTTATTTTTCGCAAATTAACACCGCCGAACGCACTTTTTTATTTTATTTTAACCTAGCCGAAGCTTATGCCGGCACCGGCCAGCACAACCTAAGCGAGCAAAACTTTTTACGCGTTATTAACGAAGCCAACAATGACCACCTGATTGACCGTGCCCGTTTTAGGCTTGGCGTGTTATATTTAAACAGCAGCCGCTATCCCGAAGCCCAGCAGATATTTGAGGCCTTTTTAGCCCGCCACCCCACCAACGCCGATGCCTTTCATTATTTGGGTGATGTTTTTTGGGCTTTAGGCAACCAAACACGGGCACGGCAGCTATGGCGCGAGGCCATAAGGTTTGACCACAGTAAGCAAACGGTACTGGGACACCTTTTATAAATTAAAAGGTAAAAATTAATAATTAAAAACTGTTTACTCTTAATTATTAATTTTTATTTGCTAATTCTTAATTACAACGGAGTTGTTATGAAAGTTATTATAGAAAATTTTGGGCCTATAACAGAAAGAGTTGAGATAGATGTAAAAGATTTTATGGTGTTTACCGGCGAGCAGGCCAGCGGGAAGAGTACGATAGCAAAGGTGATTTGGTTTTTTGAGAGTATTATAAAGAGAGAGATATTACCAGCTACTAGTTATAAAAATTTAATAGAAGATCTTAATAGCAGATTTTTTAAAACATTTGGCACACATTATCATTTAGACAAAAATATGTATGTTTATTATGAATATAAAAAAAATATTTATGTTGAAATTAAGTATGATGACCTTGCTGAAGAGATTAAATTTAATTTTAGTGAAAACATAAACCAATTATTAAAAAAACTCAAAAATAATCCAGATACTCTTACATGGGAACATCATAACAAAACTATTTTTGATAATGATTACGTAACACTTTATATTCCAACAGGGCGAAGTTTACTCTCATCTCTAAATATCGAAATTGAAAATTTTTTATATAATTTAACCATTGATAATCCAAACTCTATGATTGATTTTTTATTATTAGATTATATTAAAATAATGTCTAGTATAAAAACTGATTTTAAAGAAGGGTTAGAAGGCTTGAAAAATTCTTCTTCTAAACTTAAAAATTATGAGCAGATAAATACTTCTGCTCATAATATTTTAAAAGGAGAATATTTTTATGATGATGATGTAGCTGGGTATTTACTAGTAAATAATAAAAAAATTCCTTTAAATAATATCTCATCAGGCCAACAGGAAGTTTTATGGATATTAAATATTTTAATCTTCTATTTAACTAAAAACTATAAATGCTTTTTCATCATCGAAGAGCCCGAAAACAGCCTCTTCCCTAGCACTCAAAAACTTATCACAGAGTTTATCGCTTTAGTACACAACGCCGGCCATCAGGTACTTATTACCACCCATAGCCCTTATATTTTAGGTACTTTAAACAATTTGCTTTATGCGCCCGTTCGTGCGAAAGAAATAAATAACGAAGAAGCTATTAACAAAATTATTAATAAAGATTACTGGCTAAACAAAGAAAATTTTGGCGCATGGTTTATTGATAGTAAACATACGGTTAGCTCTTGTTTTGATGAGGAAAAAGGTGTTATAAAAAATGAAGTTATCGATAAAGCCTCTGATGATATTAATAATGACTTTGATAAAATGCTTGAAGCTGGAGATAATTAATGCAAATAAAAGGTCATGATCCGGAATTTACCTCAATAAAAAAAGGACAAGAAATTGTCTGTAAAGAAAATAAATGTAAATATGTAGCTATCAATAAATTTGGGGATAAAATTGTTAAGCATAAAATAGATGGCCATATCTTTAAAGATAATATTACCGAGAGGTGTGATTTTTTACTCATTAATTGTAATCAATACAATGCTTACCTAATAGAGCTTAAAGGTACTAAATTTAACAAGGGTATTAGCCAGCTTAAAACAACCTACGAGCTTTTAAAGCCAGAGTTAAAAAACTACAAAATACACTTTAGGCTAATTGTTACAGGATTTAATACTCATAAAATTTCATCATCAGAAATTTTGGAGCTAAAAAAATTGTATCGATTTAAACACAAAAGCACTGAAATGCACGAAGATATTTAACCATTATTTAATAAAACCAATTTGACTATTAAGCCCTAATATTATACAATAGCACCAAGCATTCGGAGGAAAATTTTATATATGGCTCTTTTTAATCTTACTACCGATATAGGTATGGATTTAGGCACTTGTAATACATTGGTACATGTTAAAGGTAAAGGCATTGTTATAGACGAACCATCGGTGGTAGCGGTAGAGCGCGGCACCAAAAAAATTATGGCGGTAGGCACAGCAGCTAAACGTATGTTAAGCCGTACGCACGGCGATATTATCGCTATCAGGCCGCTGCGCGATGGTGTGATTAACGACCTAGAAACTACCGAAAAAATGATTGCCTATTTTATTAAAAAAATTATCCCGCGCAGTTTTGGTTTTAACAAACCGCGTATGGTTATCGGCGTGCCCAGCTGCATTACAGAGGTAGAAAAACGCGCCGTTTTTGAAAGCGCTTACCGCAGCGGCGCACGTGATGTTAAAATTGTGGAAGAAAGTTTGGCCAGCGCCATTGGGGCCAATATCCCCATCTTCGAGCCGACGGGCCACATGATTTGCGATATTGGCGGCGGCACTACCGAAATTTCGGTAATTAGTTTGGGCGGTATGGTTATTACCAACGCCATTAGGATTGGCGGTGATGAATTTGATGAAGCTATCATTAAATACATTCGTAACGTGCATAATATGATTATTGGCGACCAAACGGCCGAAGATGTTAAAATAAAAATTGGGAACGCCAGCCCCGATAAAAAAATTGAAAAGCTGGAAATTAAAGGCACCGATGCCATTACCGGCCTGCCCAAACGGCTGGAGGTAGATAGCGTCGAGGTGCGCGAATGCTTGCAAGAGCCTATTATTGCGATTATTGAAGTAATTAAAAGTACCTTAGGCGAAACCCCGCCCGAACTGGCCGCCGATATTTTAGAGCACGGTGTAGTAATGACCGGCGGCGGCAGCATGCTTAAAGGGTTAAGTAAGCTGGTGGCTAAAGAAACCGGTGTGCCGGCTATTTTGGCCGAAAACCCGCTGTTGTGCGCTGTGCTGGGTGCCGGTAAATATTTTGATTATATTAACAAGCACTCGAGTAATATTTACCAAAACCTAGCTAATTAATGGTAAAACCTAAGGTTTTACCATTAATTAGCTGAAAGATGAAAACTGAAAATTAATAAAACCTTATCCTTAATTTTCACCTTTCAATTTTCAGTTTTCAACTAAAAAAACGGAGTTTTTCTTGTTTAACTGGTTATTTAAAAG
>WRBN01000121.1 GCA_009784515.1 Spirochaetaceae bacterium
CCTTTGTGCAAGGTAAAAGATACATCGTTTACAGCCTTTACTACGCCAACATCGGTAAAAAAATGCGTCTCAAGATTTTTTACATCAAGTACTACTTCTTTGTTCATTTAATTTCTCCTAAGTTCGGTTTTTAGCCTGTGGGTCAAAGGCATCGCGTAAGCCATCGCCTAAAAAGTTCATGGCGAACAAAAATAAGGTCATGGTAACTGCCGGGCCAACTAATAACCAAGGATAAATCTCCATGCCTCTGGCTCCATCACTAATTAACGAACCCCAGCTAGCCATTGGCGCCGAAACGCCCAGCCCAAGATAAGATAAAAAGCTTTCGGCCATAATAAAACCGGGTATACTCATAGTACCAAAAACAATGATAATACTTAAAGTGTTAGGTAATAAGTGTTTAGTGATGATGCGCATATTGCCGGCGCCAGCAGAGCGGGCCGATTGCACAAATTCGCCGTTTTTAAGCGAGATAATTTGCCCGCGCACCAAACGCGCTATCCCCAGCCACGAAATTAAAGCAATAGCTACAAATAAAATAGTTATGCTGCGCCCGCCGATAAAGCTCATAATAATGATAACAATAACCATAAAGGGCAACCCGTATAAAATATCAACAAAACGCATCATTACGTTATCTATACGGCCGCCTAAATAGCCGGCGGTGGCTCCGTAAAAAATACCAATTAAAAAGGAGGTGATGGTACCAAGCAAACCAATACTGATAGAGATACGGCCGCCGCGCACAATACGCGAGAGCATATCGCGCCCTAAGGTATCTGTACCTAAAAGGTAAACATTGTTAGCAAAATGGTCGGGGTCTAGCCTTGCAGCTTCCACAAAACCGCGCAGGGCCGTCAGTTCGGCAGCTTCTTCGGCCGAATGTTCTGTCCGGTTTTGATGCTGCATTAAACGGGTGATGTTAGCCTCGCGCCGTTCTAGGGCTATTTCGCCGGCCGGCCTTAAAGACGGCGGCAAATGAGCGTGGCTTAAAATTTGCCGCTCGAAGGGATAAAAAGGTAAAATGGGGGTAAGTAAGGCAATAATAATATAAAGAGTAGCCACAATAAAGCCAAACATACCCATTTTATGCCGCTTAAAACGCTTCCATGCATCTTGAGTAAGCGAGGTAGCTTTAAGCTCTTGCTCAAATTCGTTGGTAGTCGCCGAACCTTTGGACGGCTTTATTTTATCTAAAAAAGGTAATTTTTTCATCTATTAATCCTTGTTATTTGTAAGATATACGTGGGTCGATAAAGCCGTAAACAATATCTACAATAAAGTTCATTGTTATTAATATCATCGAATAAGTGATGATACCGCCCATCATTAAGGTATAGTCGCGGTTAAAGGTAGAACGTATTAAAAGGCCGCCCAAGCCCGGCACATTAAAGGTGGTTTCTATAACGACCGAGCCGGTAACCAAGCCGGCCACCATTGGCCCTAAGATGGTAACAACGGGCAGTAACGCTCCTTTTAAAACGTGCTTAGTTAAGATGGTAAATTCCGATAACCCTTTAGCCCGAGCCGTACGCACATAATCGCTGCGCAGGGTTTCAATCACCCCCGTACGCGTAATACGGGCAAAACTACCAAAGCTAGGCAAGGCTAAGGTAACGGCCGGTAAAACCAAAGCCATTAAACCTGCCCGGCTGTCTATCCAGCCCTGACTGGGAAACCACCCTAAATTTAAGGCAAAAACTAAAATAAAGATGGGGCCGATGACAAAAAGAGGCACGCTAATCCACATAATGGCCAGCGACATCGCCGAATAGTCTATAATACTATTTTGTTTTAAGGCGGCAATGAGGCCGGTAGTTACCCCCATAAGTAAAGCGAGTGTTAAAGCCGTTAGCCCAAGTGTGGCCGATACCGGTAAAGCCAGCGAAATTTGCTCGCTAACATTAAAATCGCGGCTAACCATAGAAGGGCCTAAATCGCCTCTAAAAATTAAATCGCCTAAAAATCTTAGGTACTGACGCGGTATGCTTTCGTTTAAGTGAAATTTGTCCATTAGTTGTTGTAAAATAACTTCGGGTACATTAACTTCGGTAGTAAAGGGGCCGCCCGGCGCCGCCCTAATAATAACAAAACCGAGTGTTACAATAATAAACATGGTAGGTATTAAGCTTAAAAAGCGCCTAACAATAAATTGCAGCATTTATTTATTACCTCCATTGTGGGTGAGTTTGGGACAAATAACAAGTTGTTTACTAATTTTCACAAAAATCCCTCCTTATTAAAAAAATTGTTTACAGATTATTACTTTTTGCTATATTATCTTACTTTGTTAAATTTATCAATAACAAAAATAAGCTACTATATTTTAAAGCTCATTTTATTAGCTGTCAAGTTAAAAATAAAAAAGAGGTGCTAAAGAGCACCTCTTTTTTATGTTAAATTAATTAACGAGGTCTAATACCTACATAAGGGTGCAAATCGTAGGGGTTAATATACCAGCCGGCCCATTTAGAAAGGTCGATTAGGTTATTATTTACCCCGTAATGTAAGGGCACAATTACTTGGTCTTGCACTACAACAATATCTTCGGCTTGCCTTAAAACGGCCATACGCTGCGGACCATCGGGTAAGGTTCTGGCATATTGCAACAAAGCGTCAAATTCAGGGTTACTGTAGTTAAAGTTATTGTTGCTGTCGCCGGTTTCAAAAATTTGCAAAAAGTACATAGGGTCGCCATCGCTGCCCATCCACCCCATTCTAAACATAATGGTGGTTGGGAAGATACGGCTTTCTAAAAAGCTGCCCCATTCCATATTTTGTAAATTTAAGGTAATACCTAAGTTATCGCGCAGCTGAGCTTGAATAAACTCGCCGTTTAACCGGTGGGTTTCGGCTGTGTTATATATAACTTGTATGGTAGGAAAACCTTGTCCGCCGGGAAAGCCGGCTTCGGCTAATAAAGCGCGGGCGGCTTCCGGGTTATAAAAACCTTCATCGGGAATATGGTCGTAGTTAGCCATACTAATAGGCACCCAGCCGCGGGCCGGTGTTTGGCCTTGACGGGTTACCGAATCTACAAGTTCGCGTCTGTTAATAGCCATAGCTATAGCGCGGCGCACGCGTGGGTCGCTTACGGCTGCGTGGCTGGCATTAAAGGCGTAAGCTTCGGTTAATACAGAAGGGTTAATATGAAAATCTGGGCGCAGTCTTAATTCGTCAATTAGCTGCGGAGGAAAGCTGCCGTGTACACCCCAGTCTACTTCGCCGTTTCTAAAGGCGTTTAAGCTGGCGTTTTGGTCAACAATCGGTAAAAAAGATAACCTATCGATAAACACATTTTCGCTGTCCCAATAACGCGGGTTAGGTACGGCTACAATACGGTTTTGCGGCACCCATTCTACTAAATTAAA
>WRBN01000122.1 GCA_009784515.1 Spirochaetaceae bacterium
AAGAAAGCGACGATTTATTGGGTACTTACAGCGGGGCCGGCGTTATTTTTGGTACAAGTGGCGGGGTGATGGAGGCGGCTTTGCGTACGGCGGCTTATTTGGCCGGCACGCCGCTGCCGAAAGATAAATTAGAATTTACTGCTTTACGTGGTATGGACGGCATTAAAGAAACTACTTTGCAAATAGGCCGGCACGAAGTTAAGGTGGCCGTTACGCATGGCACGCATAATGTGGGTATTGTGCTGGAAAAAATTAGGCAGGCCAAAGCCGAAGGGTTACCGCCGCCGTATCATTTTATAGAGGTTATGGCTTGTAAAGGCGGCTGTATCAGCGGCGGTGGGCAAATTTATAGTTTAACGCGTAACACGCGCGAAAAACGGGCGGCCGGTCTTTACGGTGAAGATAGAGGCAAAGAGGTGAGAGCTAGCTACGAAAACCCGGCTATTCAGCATTTGTATCAAAATTTTTTAGGCGGTTTTGGCAGCGAAAAGGCGCATAAGTTATTGCATACTTATTACTCGCCGCGCCCTTATGTTAGCCCCCATCAAAACAACACCAGTGAGGAAGAGTTACCTTATTAATAGGCTAATTTTATATATATTACTTAAATGGAGATATAACAATGAATTTTATCGAAAAACAAAAAGAAAGCGCCCGTAAACTACAAAAGGTGTTGGTGCTGCCCGAAGGTTACGAGCCGCGTACTTTAAAGGCGGCCCGAGCTATTCTTGACGAAAAATTGGCAGGCGAAGTTATTTTATTAGATAAAAACGGCGCCATTAAAGAAATTGCTGCCGGTAATGGTATAAATTTAGATGGTTTTACCATCATCGATCCGGCTACCGATAGCCGTTTAGATGATTATACCGGCGCTTATTACGAAATGCGTAAGCATAAAGGTATTAGCCAGCAAGATGCCCGTAAGGTGATGATGGGTAATCTTTATTTTGGCAGTATGATGCTGCATAAAGGCCATGCCGATGCTTTAGTAGCCGGCGCCGACCACCCTACCAGCGATGTGTTAGTAGCCGGGTTTACCATTGTTAAAACAGCGCCCGATGTAAAATATGCCTCGTCTTGTTTTGTAATGGATGTGCCCAATAAAGCTATGGGGGCCGATGGTTTGTTTATTTTTGCCGACTGCGCCACTATTCCCGAACCTACCGCCGAACAATTAGCCGAAATTGCTATTGCCGCTTGCGAAAGCTGTAAGGCCTTTTTAAAGGTAGAGCCCGTCTGTGCTATGCTTTCGTTTAGTACCAAAGGTTCGGCCAGCCACCCTAATGTAGATAAAGTGCTGGAGGCTTTAAAAATTGTTAAAGCCCGCAGGCCCGACCTTAATGTTGACGGCGAGCTACAGTTGGATGCCGCCGTAGCCCCCGATGTAGCGGCTAAAAAAGCTCCCGGCTCTGCTGTAGCCGGTAAGGCCAATGTACTGGTTTTCCCCGATTTACAATCGGGTAATATCGGTTACAAGTTGGTGCAGCGTTTTGCCGGCGGCGGCGCTTACGGCCCCTTTATGCAAGGCTTTGCTAAACCGCTGAGCGACCTTTCGCGCGGGGCGACTATAGAGGATATTATTAATACCTGCGCTACGGTGCTAAGCAGCTGTAAGGAATAGCAGGCTAGCCTGCACCGTAATAAAGGTGTTAATTTAATTGGATAAATTACATAGAAGCGGCGAGCCGCTTTTAGACGGCGAATTACAAAGCGAAGACAAAGAGCTTAAGGTTAGGCCGCTTTATATTAAAGATTTTCAGGGGCAGCAGGCCTTAAAAGATAATTTACAAATTTTTATCGAAGCCGCTCGTGAGCGCGGCGAGGCGCTAGATCATTTGTTTATCTCCGGCCCGCCGGGCTTAGGTAAAACCACTTTAGCCACTATTATTGCCCACGAAATGGGCAGTAATTTGGTGGTAACCAGCGCCCCCGCCCTTGAAAAAGCTAAAGATTTAGCCGGCCTTTTAACCTCGCTTACCGCCGGCAGTGTCTTTTTTATTGATGAAATCCATCGCTTAAAACCGGCTATCGAAGAAATGCTGTACATAGCGATGGAAGATTACGAGCTCGATTTTATCATCGGTGCCGGTGCCGGCGCGCGTACGGTGCGTATTCCTATCCCACATTTTACTTTGGTGGGGGCTACTACCAAGCCGGGCCGCGTTGCCGCCCCGTTGCATACCCGCTTTGGCATTAATTGCCGGCTCGATTTTTACCCGATAGACGAACTTAAATTAATTATTAACCGTTCGGCAGCTATTTTAGGTATGACCATAGCGAACGAAGCCAGTAATTTGCTGGCTCAATGTGCACGCGGTACCCCGCGCGTGGCTAACCGTTTGCTTAGGAGGATGCGCGATTTTGCCCAAATTAAAGGCGATGGTTTAGTGAGTAAGACTATTGTGGAAGAAGCTCTTATTAGCTTGCAGATAGATAACGAAGGTTTAGAAGAGCAAGACCGTAATATTTTGCGGGCTATTATAGAAAATTACGGTGGCGGTCCGGTAGGGGTAGAAACTCTAGCCATCGCCGTAGGCGAAAGCGCCGATAGTTTAGAGGATTTTTATGAGCCTTATTTGGTGCAGCGCGGTTTTTTACAGCGCACCGCACGCGGCCGTATGGCAACGGCTAAAGGTTATTTGCATTTGGGTTTAAAGCCGCCGGCCCTATTTTAGGATTGATTAAGAACAATTACTTACAACTAATGACATTAAGTTTATTTAGTGTTATAATACTAATACTTGGAAGTAACTTTTTAAATTTATCTTTTAGATAGAGAAAGCAGTTGTAAAGTTTTTTAAATATATGCTATAGTAAAAATAAAGGTTGCTTAATTTAAAGGCAAACAAGACGAGGTATTAATTTTGTTAAAATTTAATCTTAAAGTAAAAAGTTTGCTGATTATTGGCGGTATGAGTTTGTTTTTGTTGGCGATTGGTTTTGCTTTTATCTATAGGGTAGTTAGTTATTCGCTGCGCAGTAGTATAATTGATAATGTAACTATGGTTGGCCAAAAAGAAACTATGCAATTTACCCGCATTTTTGAAAATGGCTTTAACGACCTTACTATGTTATCGATGTTAATTAATAATTCTTTTTATTTACAACCGGAGCATAGGCGCGATAATATCTTAACTAATATGAGGTTAATGCTGGAAGATACTCAAAATAGCCATAGCACTTTGTGGTTGCTTATCGAGCCTAATGCTCTTGACGGCTTAGATGCTTCAAGTATCGGTCGGCCCGGCAGCGATGCTACGGGGG
>WRBN01000123.1 GCA_009784515.1 Spirochaetaceae bacterium
AGTTATTTGTCAAGCTTCCTAAAAGACTAAGAGATATAAAATTATTAATTAACAAAACTAAACTGTTTTTTAATAAAAGGGCTTTACAAAATAAACCGGCTATATTATAGTAAACAAAATGGCACAAAACGAAAAGTTTTGGTTTTTAAGCCACTGATATAAGGCCTTCACCCCTACCTCACTGTAAAACTTTACAGAAAGGAGGGTAAAATGATGAAAAAACAATTTTCTTGGGTTTTCATTAAAAGTGCGCTGTTAGCACTGGAAGTAACGTATCGGTTGCTAACAGCCATTTTGCCACATTAGTGGCACAGTTTAAAAAGTTTGAATACTTTTTCCCGCCCCTGTTTCACCGCAGGGGCGGCTTTTATATAGACAGTATACGCACTTTTTAGTTATTTGTCAACTGTTATTTTATAGCCATTCGCGCCACACTTAGCGCCGGTAAATTGTGTTGGTTAAGCCCGGCTAAATCTAAATATTCTTTAGGAATAAACAACATAGAATCTTTTTGGCCGCTGGTTAGCCGCTGGTGTTCTTCTTTATTACTATCAAATATTTTAGGTAAAGTAAGGTTGATATTTTTAAAACTATGCGGCAAAACAAATTGGATAGTACCGCCGGTTACTACGGGGTTTTTAAGCCTTAGCAGTAAACCATCGCTCTGCCAGCTGCTTACACTGCCAACGGTACGCCAGTCGCTGTCGCTAAGGGTGCTGTTGTAAGTCATACTTTCGCCACTGGGCGGCCCATTAAAAAAGCCATCGGTATAACCCCTGTTTTGTAACTTGTTCAGCTCTTCTTGGTAGGGTAAGTAATTAAAGCTGCTAGGGTTGCTATAATAATCTAACATCGCTTGCTTGTAGGCCCGGCTGGCTACGGCCACGTAATATTCGGTTTTATTGCGACCCTCTATTTTAAGACTGTTTACACCGCTGGCTAAAATCTTATCGATATAAGGCATAAGGCATAAATCTTTACTGCTCATTAGATAAGCGCCTTTATCATCTTCCTCAAGAGGGAAAAACTCGCCCGGTCTTTGTTCTTCTTCTAGGTAAACTTTGTAGTTCCAGCGGCAGCTATGGGCGCAAGCCCCTTTATTAGAGGCCCGGCCGGTTAAAAAGTTGCTAATCAGGCAGCGGCCGCTGTAGCTCATACACATAGCCCCGTGCACAAAAATTTCCAGCTTAATATCGGGGCAATCGGCCCTAATTTGGCCAAATTCGGCAAAACTTACCTCGCGCGCCAGCACACACAGGCCGGCCCCTAGCTCTTGCCACAACTTAACGGTCATGCTGCTGCAGATATTGGCTTGAGTGCTTACATGTAACTCTAGCTCCGGCGCCGCTTTACGTACATAGTTAAAGACACCTAAATCGGCGATAATCACGCCGTCGGGCTTAACGGTGCGAATGGTTTCGATAAATTTAGGCAGCCGGTCAATATCTTTATTATGAGCAAATAAATTAAGGGTTAAATAAATTTTACGGCCATTTTGATGGATAAGCTTAACGCCCTCCAGCAGTTCGTCCAGCTTTAAGCTGCTTTGGGCACGTAAAGATAAATCGGGCGTGCCGGCATAAACGGCATCGGCGCCGTAAAGAATGGCGGTTTGTAATTTACTGTAGCTGCCGGCGGGGGCCAGCAGTTCGGCTTTGTAGTTGCTGTGCATAATTTAGTTTAATCGGTTTGGCGGAGATTGGCAAGAGGGGGATTGGGAGGTACAGATAAAAAGGATTTAAACTCTATATCTAAATATTTCTTAAACTCTGGTAAAGTTTCCAGCCACTCTTTACCAAAACCCATAAACTCATAAACATTTTTGAGGGGAAGTTTAAGTAAAGATATTTGATCAAGAAGCTTGTAAACATCATTTATCCAGCTATTCCCGTTATTAATACCGGCCATAAATTTAAAAATGAAACTTATAATGGTAACCATAGCTATCTCGGAATTCTTAAAAATCCATACATATTCGTTATGAGCACATCTGTTACGAATGTCTCTAAGGTAGTAAATAATTTTTTGAAAATCTTTCGGCTTGATTTTTAAATTAAAAGCATTTATTATATTGTTTATTGTTGTTTTATTACTGATTAATGATTTGCAAATTTTACATATATCACCCATAGTTAGTACTTCAATGGTTGCCCACAAAGGGGGAATTTCTATATCTTTTATATCACATTCTGTGCATTTTTTCGCTCCACATTCGTTGTATTTGGCACAACGTTTAATAACTTCGTGCGTCTTTTCGTACTGATTTTTCATAAACTTTTGATAAGCTACCTCTACTATATCTAAACCGGCTATCTTATCTATCCCTGTTTTGGGGTGGCTTTCGCCACTTAAGCACAAAGAGTAAACAATTTGCCTGCGCAGGGCAATTTCTATTATAGCTGTAGCTTCAAACAGTAAACTTCGTAGCTTTTGATCAAAACTATAAATCTCTTTAATAATTCTAAAGTTTATACCTTTTCTAAATTTACCTTTAACATTATTATCCCAAAATGGATAAAGGTAATAGCCTAAGCGATAATAATTGGTATAACTTAAAAATTCTCTAAGCTCATTTTCACTTTCTTCGTAAGACAAAAGCCCGCGTTCTTTTAGTATATTAATTTGCTCATCAATAGTTGTAGGCTTTTTTAAATCTTTCATTTTATTACCTAAAAATAAAGCACCCCCTCTCAATCTTATTAGTTTATAGAATGGAAGGGGGTAAAAATACGTTCGAACTTAATCTATACGTATTATACAACATTTAGGATAACACTATTAGTAATAATAGTCAATATGCTTTTAACCATTTAAAAAAACTCACCTTATTCACCTAAATACTTCTAAAAAAATCATTTGACAAACCTTTTAAACTCTGTTAAACTACCTTTCAAAGACTGGGGAGCTTCGGCTGAGATAACCTTACGGTTAAAACCCATAAAACCTGTTAGATAATGCTAACGTAGGAAGTGCTTGATATGCCCAAAGTTAATACCTTTATCATTATATTAGTTTATTTGCTTATTTTAACCTTATGGCAGCTACTTAGCCCTTTAGCCCCTACCTTAAGCTTAATCTTTCCGCCGCCGCTGGCTATTTTAAATAGTTTAATTAGTAATATCCCGCTTTTTTTAAATAGCTTGC
>WRBN01000124.1 GCA_009784515.1 Spirochaetaceae bacterium
AAGCGGCAGTAGTGTGTTTATTATGGGTAGTTTTAGCAACTGGGACCCGTTTATCTTCCCCCTTACCGAGGTTGAGCACGGTGTTTTTAGGGTGGCTATCCCTTTAAATGCTGGTACTTATCATTATGCCTTTTTAGTAAATGGCCGCCGGATAACCGACCCGGCCAATTTTAATCAATATACTTTTCGCAGCAGCGGTCAGCTGGTTAGCCAAATAGTTGTACCGCCGGTTAGCCGATGAACCTTATCCTCCTTAACGAAACCGAGCTTACCAACGGTATCTCCTGCCATGATGAACGCGGGCAGCATATCCTTAAAGTTTTAAAGCTTAAGGCAGGCGATAGCTTTAAAGCCGGTCTGCTTAATGTTAGCGTTGGGTTGGCCACAATTACTAACATTGATGGTGGTATCCGCTTTAACTATCAAGCAACCAATAAAGCCGAAGAGCCTTCTTTACAACCCTTGCCCCTTATTTTGGTGTTAGGTATGGTTAGGCCGTTAGTTATGCGCCGCCTGCTGCGTGATATGACGGCTTGTGGTGTTAAGGCTATTTATATTTATAATGCCGAAAACGGCGAGCGCGGTTACGAGACCAGTTCGTTATGGAAAGATGATAGTTATTTAAATGATGTAAAGGCCGGTTTAATGCTGGCCGGTACAGTTATTATGCCCAGCATTAAACGTTTTAACAGTTTGCGCAGTGCCTTAAACGAAGCTAAAGCTAACAACGTGGTAGCTATGCACCCTTTAGCTAGCCGCAGTACTAAAGAGCTGGCGCAGCTTAGCGGCTTAACGGCCTTAGTAATTGGTAACGAACGCGGCTTTACCGAGCGTGAGCTAATGGCTTTAAATTTTTTTAATGCCGGCCAATACACAATGGGTAGCCGCATTGTACGTACCGAAACGGCCTGTGCGATGGCGATGGCTTTAGTGATAGATAGGTTATAATTAGGTTTGCCTTAAATTATTATAAGTTATTTGCCGTTGTTACAACATTTTACCTATAACAGACAGACTGAGGTTATTTACTCCTGCCCTTGTTGTAGCTTTTTTAATTCCTGTTCGTTTAAGCCAGTATTTTTTGCTATAAGCTGCATAGATACTCCATCTGCTAAAAGGTTGCGAGCTAATGTTTTGATACCTTCTTTGATACCTTCTTTGATACCTTCCTCCCGTGTTTCTTCTAAACGAACTTCATAATATTTATCCCAATCCCAAGTTGTTGTAAGCATATTAAATACCTCCGAACTATGTGTTTGTAAAAATTCTTTCAGTATATTATTACTGACGCAATATTTTATTGCTTCATTAAAAGCGTCTTCTTTAGTTAGCCCTTCCATCTTTCCTTCTTCAATCTTGGCTATAAAGGCACTATAATCGGATAAATTTTTACTTTTATTTACTATATCAATGTTACGGCCATAATTAATATTTATTACTTTTATTTCCAACTCAAGATGGATAAAGTTATCACCGTAATCAGCAAAACTTTCGGAAAGCTTAAGGATTTTTTCGTCTTCCAACATAGGCGCTAAGCCATTATAGAGTACGAAAAATTGTGGTCGTGGTATCGTTATGCGGCTTGCTCTATAAATATTTTTATCATCGCTAAATATTTTCTCGTAAAGCCGTGCTGCATATAAAAACATACGAAGCGGCATATTTTTATTAATAGTAGATTGATGCTCGATAAGCACAATTAATTGTCCATTAACTTCAAAAGAAATATCATTAATACGCTCCATAAATAATACATCTTTAAGGGTATTTATGATTATTGGGACATCTTTAGTTATTTTAGTCCCAGTTAAAGCAAAATAAAGCTCACGAAGTTTTGTTTCATCATTAAAAAGAAATGTAAAAACACTGTCTTTGGGGGTATTAGTCGTTTTAGGCTTATCCATAGTTATAGTATAAAATTATTTAAGGTTTTTGTCAACGAATGTGTTTTAATGTATATATTATTATAATTATATTTTAGAGTGTAAAAAAATTAACTCAGATAATTATTAACTGGGTTAATAGTAAAATTTAAAATACTATAAATTGTTATTGCCGCGTAAAAATATACTCGGGAGCGATGCCTAAAGTTCCCATTCCGTCTCTAATAACTGTAAAGGCCGGTTTAATGCCGGCCAATACACAATGGGCAGCCGCATTGTACGTAGCGAAACGGCCTGTGCGATGGCGATGGCTTTAGTGATAGATAAACAAAACCTATCTTAAGTTTTACTTTAAGATAGGTTAGTTAATATAATTACTAGTAATTTAAATAAATAGCTTATTGCCTTCTAAAAGTGCCAAACGGAATGCTGGTGCTATTAAGCATTAATTGAAGCGAGTCGTTATCACTGCTAAGCTCTAGGTGGGTTGCAGCTCCAAAAATACTTTGCCAATCGGCTGCCGAACCCGAAGTTTGGGTTAAGGTTACTCTTCTGCCGTCTCTAGCATAGGTAGCCGTAAAATTTTCTCTCCCGTCAGGTATAATGGTTACGGTGTTACCGCTGCCAAATACTAAATCATCATACACTCCCATTATGCTTCGCCTAAAGGTAGAATCGGCCAGTGGGTTGCCGCTGTTGCCGCTGTCTTTATCGTTACTACAGGCAAATAAAGCCAAAGCCACTATTAACATTAAAGCATATAATTTTTTGCTTTTCATAAGAAAAATCCTCTATTTTTATTTAAATTTTTGTCCGAACGTTCTAAATGATATGTTATAATACAATTAATAATTTGTCAAGAGGGTTTTAAGTAAAATTATACTATAAATATCTTTACTGAATTATATTTATCTATAATTGCGGCGGTAATCTATTATAAGTGGCAAGCTTTGTTTTGCATAAACAAAACCCATCTCAAATTAAGCTTTAAGATGGGTTTAAAGTGATTATTAACTAAATTAACAGTAACTACGGCAGGTATTATTGCCTTGTAAAGGTCATGCCGGCAGCAGCGCCGGTGCCGGTAAGGGTATTGTTGTTATTGCTAATAGTAAATCTAAAAGCTTCAACGCCCATTATAGTAAGCCTTAAAGTATCGCCGCTTACACTATAACTATAACTGGTATTACCACCAATATTAAGAACAACGCTATCGCTGCT
>WRBN01000125.1 GCA_009784515.1 Spirochaetaceae bacterium
AAATGTAAATAATTGATAACTGAAAGGTGAAAACTGAAAGTGGATAGCTTTTTAATTCTTAATTTTCATCTTTTATCTTTCATCTTTCATCTTTCACTTTTCAGTTACCACTACTCAATTACGAGTTACTGTTTTTTCACTTGAGGAGAAAGTTTAATTTTTTTTGATATTTTTTAAGGTTGGTTTGATATAGTGAAAAGGCTAGATTTAACTAGCCATCTATTGTATAATTGCTCCTTTGCTCATTGTAATTTACAGCCTATTAAGGTATACTGTAACGGCTAAAAGAGAAAAAGTTACATGCTGCACGAACTTTGCGTACAAAATTATGCCTTGCTCGATAACATTAATGCCCCCTTTAATGATGGGTTTAACGTGCTTACGGGCGAAACTGGGGCCGGCAAATCTTTACTGGCCGGGGCTTTATCTTTACTCTTGGGCGAAAGAGCCGATGCCGGTTTTATTAGGCAGGGCAGCGATGAGGCCGAAGTTAGCGGCCTTATTGTGCTCGCGGCCGGCAGCGAAGCCGCTTTGTGGTTAAGCCGCCGCTCTATTGCCCTTGATGACGGAGCTATTATCATTAGGCGTATTGTGCGGCGCAACGGGCGCGGCGTTATTTATGTGGGCAGCAATATGGTAAGCCGCGAAGAGCTGGCCGAACTGGCCGGCCTATTGTTTGATATGCACGGCCAGCACGAGCACCAATCACTTTACAATAAAGAAAACCAACGTAAAATACTCGACCGTGCGGCAGGACTAACCTCACTGCTAACAGAGTATCAAAATTTGTATACCCAAACCAAAACCACTAAAGAAGAGCTGGCCAACTTACGGCAAGAAAGCACCCGCAGCGAAAATGAGCGCGAGTTTTTAAGTTATGCTCTGGCCGAAATTGAAGAGGTAAACCCCAGCAGCGCCGAGCGCGAAAGCTTAAGCCATAATTTAAAAGGATTAAGCAGCCGTGAAAAAGAACTGACTAAACTTAACCATTTTGACGAACTTACGACAGAGGCTTTATTTAAGCTCAAAGAGGCTGCCGCTTTGCTCGACCATTTTGAGGCCGGCGAGGCCGGGAGCCGCTTTAGCAGCTCGTTGCTAGAGCTGGAAGATGCCGCCGCCGTTATTTTGGCTTTAAAAGATAGTTTTAACTTTAGCCCCGACGAGCTGGAGGCCATGCAAAGCCGGTTACAAGCCATGCAACGGCTGGAGAAAAAATATGGCGGTACGATGGAAAGCCTGCTTAAATTTGCCGCCGAAGGCCGGGCCAAGTTAAACCGCCTCGAAAATAATACCGAACTGGAAGCCGGCCTTACCGCTAAAATTACTAAGCTGGAGCAAGAATTACTCGAAAAAGCCGAAATTATCTCGCAAAAACGCAAGGAAACTGCTCTCAATTTACAGCAAGAAGCCGAAGCTAACCTGCGTGAGCTGGAGATGACCGGCTGCCGCTTTGTCATCGAGGTAAAACCGCGCACGAAAAACGGCGAGCTTATGCTTACCGCCACCGGCCTAGATGATGTAGAGTTTTGTTTTGCCCCCAACATCGGCAGCGGGTTAAAACCCCTTAAAGCCATTGCCAGCGGCGGGGAAGCCAGCCGGGTACTGCTGGCCCTTAAAAGTGTGCTGGCCAAAAACGAAAATGTGCCTTGCCTCATTTTTGACGAAATTGATACCGGTATTGGCGGCACGGCGGCACGGGCGGTGGCCGGCCATTTACAAAAACTAGCCAAAACTAAACAAGTTTTAGTTATTACTCACTTAGCTACTATCGCGGCCGGGGCTAATCATCACTTAAAAATTGAAAAAAAGAATTATTTAAATACAACTATTACCAGTGTAACACCGATAAGTAAAACAGAGCGCATTAAAGAAATTGCCCGTATGCTATCCGGCGCCAGCGATAGCCTAGCTTTAGCCCACGCCGAAGCTATGTTAAGTGAAAAAGAATAAAAAAAATTAATAAGTAAAAGTTAAAAAACTAACCAGCCAAATTTTTAATTATTACTTCTTAATTTTTAATTAAAGAAGTTAGGTAATAATATGACAAAAAATGCTAATAGCCGCGAAGCTTATGAAAGCTACAATTTAATTCTTAAAAACCGTATCAAAACCGAAACTACCCAGCTTAACGCGCTGGTTATGCCCGGCGAGGTAAATAACGAAAGCGCTTTTACCTTTTTTGAGATAGTTAAGTTAAATATTGCCCTTACCAGCAGTTATCTTAATAGTTACAGGCTGGCGCAGCATTACATTAACAGCAAAAACGATGCCCCGCTTGTTGATGCCCGGCGCGGCCTAACCAATGCCATTATTACTCTAGAAAAAATTTATACACGTTACCTAGATGTACCTTTTAGCGATTACGAGCAGCCGCTAAAGCAAGTGTTACACTTTGACGAATTTGAAAGGTACGATTTAATTTGTACCGCCGGCTTTTTTTGCGATTACCTAGCCAGCTGTTACGGCGAAAATAGCCGCTTGCGCTGGATATTTGTAGAGCTTAAAGGCCGTATCGTTACTCTTTTTAAAAATAGCTTCGATTTAAAAAATTTACTGGGTTTACTCGACCCTCGTGCCGATAATTTTGCCAAACGCCAGCAATATGTTAATCTTAACCGTACGTTAATGATGGAGGCGGCTAACGGTTACCGTACCAAATACGAGCTATCGGGCACTTTTGAAATTGCCGATTTTAGGCGCGCCATCGATTATCTTTCGGCCTTAAAACGTTTTTCGCTTATGCTTAACCAAAATGCCTTAGTAGCCGAACTTACCAAACAAATAGAAGTATGGACCATTAAACTGGAAAGCGATTTAAAAAAGAGAGAAAAGTAGCGATGACTGTGCCTTTTTCGCCGCCCGATATTACCGAAGCCGATATAGAGGCCGTTACGAAGGTTTTACGCTCGGGCTGGCTTACCACCGGCCCGGTTTGCGCCGAGTTTGAGGCCATTTTAACTGCCTATACCGCCGCCGCCGGTACTATCGTGCTTAACAGCGCCACTGCCGCGCTCGAGCTGGCTTTGCACTTTTTAGGGATTGGCCCCGGCGATGAAGTTATCGTGCCGGCTTACACTTATACAGCAACGGCTTCG
>WRBN01000126.1 GCA_009784515.1 Spirochaetaceae bacterium
TAAAGCTAAAATATTAAAATTTACTAACTCTATAGGCATAAAGGTAGACATTTACCGCCTGATACGTTATAATACTTTTACAATTAAAAAAGTAACTTATAAAGGACTGTTATGATGAAAAACCTTTAACAATCACCTCCGGCTCTAGCTCGTACCCATAAGCCATTTTTACTTTAGCTTGCACTATCTTAATTAATTGTAGTATCTCGCTGCTGGTAGCGTTGCCGGCATTAACAATAAAGTTGGCGTGGCACGGCGAAACCATAGCTTCGCCGTATTTAAAGCCTTTAAGGCCCAAACTATCGATAATTTGCCCGCTGGGCGCGCCAAAGGCCGGATTATTTTTAAAGGTGCTGCCGGCCGAAGGGTAGGCAAAGTGGCCTTTCGTTACCCTATCGTCATAGTAACTTTGGGCTTCGGCAAGCAGAGCGGCGTTAGCGCTGGGCTGTAAATTGAAATAGACCTCGACAATCACTAAGTTGTTACCCTGAAAAGGCGATTTTTTATAACCCCATTCACTGGGGTTAAAATTGATGGTAACCTCTTCGCCGGTATAGGTAAAGCAGCGGGCAGCGGCAAAACCGGCGGCTATATCGCGGCCGTAACAGCGGGCATTCATATAACAGGCCCCGCCTAAAGTACCGGGCAGGCCGTAAAAAGTTTGCAAGCCCGCTAAGCCGGCTTCGGCGGTTTCTTTGGCCAGCCTGCTGGTTTTAGTACCGGCAGCAAAGTTATAAAGGCCCGTCTGCGGTTGCGGGATAAGCTGCATTTCTTGTAGGTTGATAATGAGATAAGGCAGGCCTTCATCGCCGATAAGCACATTAGAGCCGCCGCCTAAAATAAAAAAAGGCAAGCCATCGGCGTTAGCAGCTTTAAGGAGTAACTTAAGTTCGGCCTCATTTTGCGGGTAGGCAAGCAAAGCCGCCGTCCCGCCGGTTTTAAAATGATTAAGCTCCTTAAGAGGGGCATTAACTTTAAAATGACTAAGGCCAATTTGGGCGGCCCAAGCTTGGTAATTAAAGGTTTTGTTTAGCATTATTTTTTCTTAAAAAAGGCTTTAAGTTTGGCGCGTAACCCTTTAGGTTGGCTGGCGGTAAACTCTTTTACATTAACTTTGTAACGGTTATTATGAGTTACCGGCGTAGCCGCTGCCGGCATAACTTTAGCGGCTGGCTTAACGGGGGGCAATGTTTGCGGACGTTTAGGCTTATTATTGGTATTTTTTGCCGCCGGTGGCCGCGGCTGGCTAGGCTTAGGTTTATGAGGTTTGCTGCCCAATTTTTTGGGCGGGCTGTTGTTAGCTTTAACTTTAGCTTGAGGCAAAGCGGCGGCCCTAGCTTTAAGTTTATCTTTGGCTAATTGCTCATTAATGGCGGCGTCAAGCGGGTAAACCGCTATTTTTTGGCCGATATAACGTTCTATAGCCGGGAGGTTATAGATATATTGGTCGCAGGCAAAACTAAGAGCTTTCCCGCTGGCGCCGGCTCGGGCCGTACGGCCAATACGATGAACATAATTTTCGGCTTCATCGGGTAAATCGTAGTTAATTACTAAAGAAAGGTCATCGATATGCAGGCCGCGTGCCGCTACATCGGTGGCTATTAAATAACTAACTTTTCCTTTTTTAAAATCATCAACAATTTTTAACCTTTTTTGCTGCGGCACATTCCCGGCAATAACGGCCGAGCGGAAGCCTTGCCTGTTAAGCCGTTCGTGGATAAAACTTACCCCATGCTGCGTATTGCTAAAGATAAGGGTGCTTTTAGGTTGCTCAAGGTTAAGTAAAGCTATTAATAAATTGAGTTTTTCGCGTTTATTAACATGGTAAAGGCCCTGCGTAACGCTATCTACCGTTACTTCTTCGCTTTTAATAATAATATCTACCGGTTTATTGGTATGGGTTAGGGCCAAATTGCCTACTTCGGCGCTTAAAGTAGCGCTGTATAACATATTAAGCCGTTGCTCGGCCGATTTTAATTGGCCGTAAATAAATTTAATATCTTTAACAAAACCCATATCAAACAGGCGGTCGGCTTCGTCTAAAACGATGACATCTACTTTGGCGGTATCTAGCTCGCCTTGCCGAATAAAATCGATTAAGCGTCCCGGGGTAGCAATAATTAACCTAGCTCCGTTATTAATGGCGTTGAGTTGTTTGTCGTAAGATACACCACCATAAATACTTATGCTAGGTATCTTTAAATATTTACCAATTAATTTGGCCTCTTTTTCTATCTGTTCGGTTAGTTCGCGGGTAGGAACAATAATTAAGGCTAGGCTATCCTCTTGCTCCAGCAAGCGCTGGAGGGTAGGAATTAAAAAAGCGGTGGTTTTACCGCTGCCGGTTTGTGATTGGGCATAAATATCTTGCCCTAAGTGTTGTAAAGTGGCGGCTTGGATAGGAGTAGGGCTGCTATAGCCGGCCTCGCTTAGTCCTTTTAAGAGCCGTTCGTCAATTTTAAAATCGGAAAAATTCATCATCTTTTTATATGATACAACTAATAGCTAAGGCTTGTCAAAGGGGGAGGTAAGTTAGGACAGGGCTAGAGCATATAAAAGAAATATGGTAAAAAGGAGTAATGGAAGAAGAGAAAAGAAATATATTAGAATATTTTAGGGTAATAGAAGACCCCAGAGTAAGCCGTAATAGAAAGTACCCA
>WRBN01000127.1 GCA_009784515.1 Spirochaetaceae bacterium
TAAGTTTCGTTCATACCATTAATGGCCCAATCGTTCATCAGCCGCCATAACTTAATAGTGGCGGGGTCGCCTTCTTCCCACTTAACCAACATTTCTTTAATAAGCTTTTCGGCTTCTTCGTGGTTGTCTTTCTCCCAATTAGCGTATTTAACATAATAATCGCCCACAAAATGGTCGCTCTTCATACCGGTACTTTCGGGGGTAGCGCCGTTACTAAACATTTGATAAGCCAGCATACTTTTACAAATATGCACACCCCTATCATTAACAATGTTTACCTTACGTACATCGGCCCCGCTCTTTTTAAAGAGGCGCGCCATCGTTTCGCCTAAACAATCGTTGCGTAAATGGCCCAAATGCAACGGTTTATTGGTGTTAGGGCCGCTAAACTCTATCATAATTTTTTGGCCGGCTAAAGCCGGATTTTGCCCGTAGTTATTAAGGTTCGCTAGGGCCTCTTTTAAGATGGCCGCACTCACTTCGGCCTTATTGTAAAAAATATTAATGTAGCCGCCCACAGCATTTAACTGCCAGTTGGGGTTATCTTTTTTAAGCTGCTCGGCCACCGCCGCCGCAATAGCAGGAGGAGCTTGCCGCAAAGTTTTAGCCAAAGTAAAAAGCGGTATGGCAATATCGCCCAATTCGGGCTTTTTGGGCCGCTCGGTGATTAAACCGCTTAAATCGTGCCGGCCATATAAACCGGTTACCGCTTTTTTTACCGCTTCTATAAGTGTTTGCTTAATCATAAAAATATCCCTCTCTTGGCTTATTATAGGCAGTATAAACTAAATTGAGCTGCTTAGCAAGAGTATTTTTCATCTTTGGCAAGGCGTTATAAGCAAATAGGCGAATAAAATGAGTAATTTGCATTATAAGGCATTTATAAAGATGTAGCGCACCTTTATAATAGTAATTAAAAAAGGAGACTACTATGAAAGTTTTAAGTAAAATGTTTGTAGTGTTAGGGTTAATAGTATTAATGGCTTGTAACCCTAAAGGAAATGAGAGCAGCAATAATAACACCAATGGCTTAAGCGCCCGTGCCTTAGCAATGAGAGCCGCCGTTATTGAACGCTTTGAGGGCGAAGGTGTTACCGCTCGCATGGGGCGTAATTTAACCCGTGATGCTGGTTTAAACTTAAGTCAAGTGCACGATAGTTTTGGCACACCAATGAAGAGGGTACTATTTTGTTTTTAGATACAGGTAGAGTAAGAATTACCCACGAAAAAACGCCCGAGGATTTTGCCCCCGGTGAGTGGCAAGAGGTATATGCTTGGCTTGAGTTTCATTTTACAAGGAGTATTAATAATGATTTAACCCTTGTTCCCCTTACCGATTTAACCCTTGTTACCGTTACCGAGTTGTTTTTTGATAGCTTTATAGACGGAGAATTGTACCCCAGCGAAAACCCAGAAAGCGACCGTACAAATGGTTGGCAAAGGTTTACCGCCCGTACCGATGGTGATTTTGATCATTCAGGCGTTAATGGCAGTGGAGAGGACATTAGCGGAATAACAACTAATGCCGAAACTAGAACGTATTTTGATAGTATTTTAAAGGCAGTCGCTCTTTTTAATTAATTAAAAAAACAATTAACAAAGACCACACAAGTGGTCTTTAATTTACAGCCAATTTTCAATTACTAACTTAGGTATTCGTGAAAAATGCACCGTATTATTAGTTACCAATGTTATTTTATGGGCTAGCGCGCTGGCGGCAATCATCATATCCATGTTGTCCACTGGCGTGCCGTCCCGTTCTAGTGCAAAACGTACTTCGGCATAACACTGCATCACATTTTCATCTAAAGCAATTATTTTGATTTGCTCTAAAAAACGTTGAACCGCACTTTGCAACTTCTCCGAACCACGCTTTAATACCCAAAATTGCAATTCTCCATAGGTAACGGCACTTATATAACAATTATTAAAATACGTATTATAGCTTGATACCACATTATTATTAAATTGCTTAATAATATAACTGCAAATATCTGTGTCTAACATAAATTTATTTGACATTTAAAATTTCACCGCTCGAGGTAGCCGAAGTTGCCGCTTTTCTCCAAATAATTCTTCATACGAATTATCATCATTTTGAGGAGCAGATAAGCCATTTTTTTGCATTAACTCTTTAAATGATAAGTTATTAACATTAGTATCATCAAGCATTAAGTATAATCTTTCTTGCTCTTTCTGTATAAAAACTACATCAGTGTCTAACCGGATACTTTTAGGCAAGCGAATTGCCTGAAAATCGCCGCACATAAAAACTTCTGCTTTTTGCATAAATTCCACCTTACCTACACTATAGCACACAATAACGTTTTATACAATTATCAACCAATTTATATCAATTTACCAACCTCTGCATAGCGCTTAGCAGCCGCGCCAGCTGGTAGCTGCCCACCACAAAGGGCCAACGCACCTCACCATCTATCCTAACCGCATAAAAACCGGCCTGCGCGCCGGGTAAAAATTCAATTAGCCGCCGGGTGCCGTCTCTAAAGTTGTAAACCATCGTGGCTACTACTTCGTTACCGCTAAGCGGTGCCGTCCCTTCATAAAAAACCGCTAAAAAGCCAGTATACATCTCTTTAA
>WRBN01000128.1 GCA_009784515.1 Spirochaetaceae bacterium
CGCTTTAAGCCCAGCACTTTAACGGCGGCAATAACCACATTATCCCTAATAACATGAATGTTGCTCTTGCGCGTAATAAAGCCCTTAGTAACCATACAACCGGCAATAAGACCAATTTTACTGCTGCTAAATACTTTACGTATCTCGGCGGTACCGGTAACTTCCTCTCTTAGTTCCGGCGATAACATACCCTCCATCGCTAAGGTAATATCTTCTACAGCTTCATAAATTAAAGTATATTTTCTAATTTCTACCTTTTCGGCATCGGCTACTGCCTGCGCTTTGGTAGTTGGCCGTACCTGAAAACCAATGACAATGGCGTTAGAGGCACTGGCTAAAGTTATATCTTGCTCTACAATAGCGCCGGCGGCGGCACGTAATACCACCAGCTTAATCTCGCTGTTAGAGAGTTTTTCGAGGGCTTGCTTAAGAGCCTCCACACTCCCATGCACATCACCTTTAATAACCACCCGCAGCTCGCGCAAATCGCCTTCGGCAATGGTATCGTAAAGGTTACTTAAAGTAACTTTCCTACTGCTCTTGGCCCCTTCCATGCGCCGTAAGTCGCGCCGTTTGGCCGAAATACTGCTGGCCGTTCGCTCATCGATGGTAACCTGAAAGGGGTCGCCGGCCTCCGGCGCGCCTTCGCTAAAACCGGTAATTTCCACGGGGTCGCCGGGATAAGCTATCTTAATTTTTTCGCCGCCATCATTATAAATGGCACGCACTTTACCAAAATCGACACCGGCTACAAAGGGGTCGCCAATTTTAAGCTCGCCTCTGCTGATTAATACCGTAGCGGCAATACCGCGCCCTTGGTCGATACGTGCCTCGATAACGGTACCTTCGGCACGGCCGCTAAAGCTGGCTTTAAGCTCCATCACTTCGGCTTGTAATAAAATAGCCTCAATAAGTTTATCAATACCCTCTTGCGTATAGGCCGAAATAGGCACAAACATAGTTTGCCCGCCCCAATCTTCGGCAATTAAACCGTAGTCGCTAAGTTGCTGTTTTATTCTATCGGGATTAGCATTAGGTAAATCCATTTTATTTACCGCCACAATAATGGGCACTTCGGCGGCTTTTGCGTGGTCGATGGCCTCTAAGGTTTGAGCCATAATTCCTTCGGTAGCGCTAACCACCAGCACCACAATATCGGTAACTTTAGCGCCGCGTGCGCGCATCATTGTAAAGGCTTCGTGGCCCGGTGTATCTAAAAAAGTAACCTTTTGGCCGCTGGCAGTAGTAATAGCGTAAGCCCCGATATGCTGGGTAATGCCGCCATGCTCGCCGGCCACCACATTACTGCTACGGATAGCGTCAAGAGTTTTGGTTTTACCGTGGTCAACATGGCCCATAATGGTAACGATAGGCGGCCGCTGTTTAATAGCCTCTTCGCTTATTTCCTCACTGGCAATAACTACTTCATCGTATAAACTAATTACTTTAACTTTACAGTTATATTCGGTAGCCAATATTTCGGCCGTTTCGGCATCTATCTGCTGGTTCATGGTAACCATCATGCCCATTGTCATTAATTTAGCAATTAAAACGCTGGCCTTTAAATTCATCTTACGTGCCAATTCGGCAACGGTAATTTGCTCCATAATATCGATAGAATCGGGGATAGGATTAATAGCAGCCTGTGCTTTACGTTTGTTAAATTGATAAGCTTTTTCACTATCATATTGCTCTTTAGGAGTATTTTTTTTACCTTTAAAAACTTTAGCCCCGGTACGTTTAACGGCCTCCGGCAAAACAGTCGGTGCAGCCGAGTTATTATTAAAGCGGCCGCCGCCTTGCCCGCCAAAACGCGGCGCTCCGCCGCTTGAGTTAGGCCTAGTACCTGCCCCAGTCGGCCTATTATAACCACCGGAGGACCTGTTATTATTATAAGAAGAGCCCGCACCTGCCGAAGACGACGGAAAACGCCGTTCACCGCTGCCACCGGCAGACGAATTATTATAGGGCCGGCTGCCGGCCGGCCGCTCACGGTTATCGGGGCGGGTAAAATTACCGCGCCGCTCCGGGTTAGCCGGCCGTTCATTTTTAAGCGGCAAACCGCCGGCCAAGTTACCGGCTCGTGCCACTACGCGCGGTTTACTCTCCAAAGTAGCTACCTTTACGGCCGAGCCGGCTTCAGTAGCTTTATCCTTACCGTCACCGCCGCGCTCTTTAACCTCCGGCTTGCGCACTTTCTTAACTACCACAACTTTTCTTTTAGGCTTAGCTTCGCCCGAAGCAGTTTTATCTTGCAGCGGCTGCTCGTTTGCCCCGTTATCTTGTTTTTTAATTAATCTGGCATTAACCTTTTTTTCATCAGACATTCTCTTCTTTTAATCCTCTCGTACTTTTACCGGCCTGTTTACCCCTTAGGCAAATTCTAAAGCCACTCCACAATTAGGGCACTGCTTAACCTCTGGGGTAATAGCCGCACCGCAATCTGGGCATTCGTAGTGCTCATCTTCACTTTCAATTATCTCTATATTATCATTAATTACCTCGAGGAGAGTTTCGGCATCTTCTTCGGTAATACCATTTAAAGCCATTAAATCGGCCTTAGTTAAAG
>WRBN01000129.1 GCA_009784515.1 Spirochaetaceae bacterium
AAACCGAAGTTTTTAATTTAGCTAACACTAAAGCCGGCAACTGTTTAATATTTAGCGGTTGATAAGCTGTAAAGCTGCGTAAAAAGCTAACTAAACCGGCCTGATAAATAACAAGCAACAGGTAACCCACAGCTAAACTTACCGGTAAAGCTAAGGCATTTTGCCAAAAGTTAGCCAGCAAAGTTAAAGAACCTATAATAACAACTACCGGTACATTACTTATGGTAAATTTACCCATATTATCGTAATAAAGCCAAAAAGCTTTACGTCTTTGAAAATCAAGCATAAACTCTATTTTAACTTGTTTTTTAAAAGATGTCCACTGGCTAGCAAATAAAGCAATGTTACAAGAGAATAATAGTTTATCATATTTCTATCTTTGTTAGCGGATTACCATGTAGCCAAAGCTCTTGTAAATTAATAAGACTATTTCCACTAAAGTTAATTAATTGGTTACCTCTAGTCCTGCTACTGATACCCTCAAATTCTTATCAGGAAACAAAGTAGCTAACGTAGCATTCGCCGGTACCGGCAACCCTTACCTTTGTGCGTTTATGGCTATTAGTAATAAAATTATAGTTAATATTTTTTATAGCAAATATTTTTCTTAGAATATATATAATAATGCCACTAACCGGCCCTTAAAAATCCTTGTTGTGTTAAAGGCTCAATCAAACGTTCTAATTGGTAGTAGCGGCTGCCTTTTAACAAAAGTAAATCGCCATCTTTAAGGTTGGTTAATAATAGTTCCTTTAAGCTATTAAA
Organism: Spirochaetaceae bacterium; assembly: GCA_009784515.1. Taxonomy (NCBI): domain Bacteria; kingdom Pseudomonadati; phylum Spirochaetota; class Spirochaetia; order Spirochaetales; family Spirochaetaceae; species Spirochaetaceae bacterium. The sequence continues at coordinate 766 of WRBN01000129.1, forward strand.
GCTGGTCGAGTGATGAATAGCGCCAAAAAATTTAAGCTCTTTTAACTCGGCAGCTAAGTAAGCCATATTAGGGCCAAGCAAATATATTTCATCTATACCGGCTTTAAGCAGGCTGGAGGCAAGCTCTTTGTGTAAATCGGCGCTATTGTCGCCTAGCTCACGCATTTCGGCTAAAAAAACCAACTTACGGGCATATTTTAAAGCAGTTATACTACCGATGGCGGCTTTCATACTTTCGGGGCTGGCGTTGTAGTAATCTTTAAGTAAGGTAATACGGCCGGCGCTTACTTGGCTGCGGCCATCTAACGGCCTTACTTTTTCCAGCCCTTCTTTTATATCTTTAAGTTTTAACCCCAACTCGAGGGCTACATAGATGGCAAGGCAAGCATTATGTAAATTATGTTTACCGGCAAAGTGGATACGAATGGTCTCGCCGCCCACATAAAGTTTATAACCATCAAGTCCTAAATCTTCTACCCTTTCAAATTTTTTAAGTAAGGTAGGGGCATAAAAGATAACCCGCCCGGCGATGTTTTGAGCCAAAAAAGCTGCAAAAGAGTCGTGCTGGGGTAAAAATAAAGTTTGGCTGCCATTAAAGTGGCTGGCAATGGCTTTTTTTTCGTGGGCAATCGCCTCGCGTGAGCCAAGCATCCCGATATGCGCATTGCCGATATTGGTAATAATGGCATAATTAGGTTTAACAATGCCGGCCAGCTCGCTCATTTCGTCTTTACGGTTCATACCCATCTCCAGAACGGCATATTTATGCTCGCTGTTAATGGCAAAGCAGCTTAAAGGCAGGCCGCAATCGCTGTTAAGATTACCGATAGTCGCGGCGGTAGGGGCAGCTCTACGCAGGATACCGGCCAGCATTTCTTTAACGGTGGTTTTGCCGTTACTGCCGGTAATACCAATTTTAATAAGTTTCGGAAAACGTTTAATATGATAACCAGCTAATTGCTGCAAAGCATACAAAGGGTTATCTACCAAAAAGAGGGCGGCGCTATAACGGCCAGCCAGCTCTTTTTGGCGACCAGCCAACCCACTGTCGTAACTGGTAATAGCCATAGTCGCCCCGTTTTTAAAGGCCTCTTCTAAAAAAGCGGAGCCATCGTTGTGTTCGCCTTTTAAGGCCACAAAAAGCGAGCCGCGGCTTACCAGCCGGCTATCGATAGAAACATTAATGGCCTCGTTTACCGCTCCCGAATTGGCTTTGCCCAAAATATTGGCCAGCATTTCGCTATTAAATAACGACATAATTTACTCCATCTCTATCACAATAACATCGGTGGCCGTTAAGCGGCGCAGCTGCCATTCGGGGTGAGCGGCAATAAGGTCTAGTAGTCTTTGCGGGGCAGTAAGGTGGTTAATGGCCGTAATAAGCCGTTTGCTGTCTTCGTAAACAATAATTTGCTGCCTTTCGTGCACGCGGGCTAACTCTTGTAAATTTTTATAGCGCCAGCTTTGCCAAATATTGGCGGCAGCTAAACCGCTTAAGATTAATATTAAAAAGGCACCAATCCATAACTTCATATTTTATTGCTCTTTTGTAGTTTATTATATAGTTTCGGCATTCCAAACCGTTTTCTTATATAAGTTATGCAAAGGTTTTGTAAAGATGGTTTTTTAATTTAGTCATTATCCCCCTTTAAACTACCAAATATTTACCACAAAATTACACCCGCAGGCCAAACTTTAATATTTTAGCTTTACTTTAACTGTAAGTTATGTTAAACTATTACTATGAAAAAAATATTAACTATAGCTTTATTACTAATAGCCATAAATGCACA